>NZ_AZND01000038.1:0-24200 GCF_000576205.1 Methylibium sp. T29
TGCCGGAGGCCGCACCGCGCGCGGGCGGGGCGCGCGGCGCTGGCCGTTGCGGGCCGGCTTCTCGAGGAAGCTGCGCTCCACATCCAGCGTCGAGCGCACGCCGATGTCGTCGCCATGCTTCTTCAGCCACTGGTCCGCGGCCCGACGCCCGAGCTCGAACAAGCCGTCGAGGAACACCCGGTCGGTGTTGAACTTGCTGCTCGCGTTGAACGGCGCCAGGCCTTCGTCGTCGGCGATCATGTGCAGGCGCAGGTCCTTGTAGTGGCCGGCCTCCAGCCGGCCCTCGCGCACCAGGCGCGACACGAAGGCGATCGCGCGCATCTCGGCCACCAGGCTGGCGTTGAAGGTGATCTCGGACAGGCGGTCGATGATCTCGACACTGCGGGTCGGCGTCCCCTCGTGCTGCAGCGGGTTGATCTTCACCAGCAGGATGTCGAGCGTCTCGGTGTTGTAGATCAGCGGGTAGATCGCCGGGTTGCCGGTGTAGCCGCCATCCCAGTAGGCCTCCCCGTCGATCGTCACGGCCTGGAAGATGAACGGCAGGCAGGCGGAGGCCAGCAGCGCATCGATCGACAGGTCCTTGCCGGTGAAGACGTGGGCCTGGCCGCTGCGCACGCTGGTAGCCGTGATGAACAGCGGGATGTCGCAACGCCGCAGCGCGTCCTCGTCGACATGCCGCCGGGCCACGTCGCGCAGCGGGTTCAGGTTCAGCGGGTTGAACTCATAGGGGCTGAAGGCGCGAAAGAAGCTGTTGAGCCACTGGTAGCTCGGCAGCTTGTCGAAGTTGAAGCTGCTGCCGGCCGCACTGGCTTGGCTCAGCGAGAACGGCGAGAAGATCTGGCTGCTGGTGCTGACGTCGTGCCAGAAGGCCGTGAGTGCCGCGCGCGCGCCGGCGCGGCCGCCACGGGCATGTCCCGTCGCCAGCACGGCGGCGTTGAGCGCGCCGGCACTGGTGCCCGAGATCGCGGAGATCTCGACCGCGTCGTCCTCGAGCAGCCGGTCGAGCACGCCCCAGGTGAAGGCACCGTGGGACCCTCCACCCTGCAGAGCAAGATCGACGCGGCGCGGTGCGGCGGGCGAGCGGTTGTTCGGGTGTGACGGCGACTCTGGCATGGCATCTCCCGGCTGGCGTCCAGTCTACGCCGGCGCCCCGACGAATGCTGCATTGCAGCAAACAACCCTCCTTGGCGTCGGCCGGGACTAAGCCGGGTTGGCCGTCCCGCTGGCAAGAGGCGCGGCACGCGGCAGACGGTCGGCCGGCCAGGCGGCGAAGCGCACGGTGAAGCGCGCGCCGGGGCTGCTGCCTTCAGGCACGGGGCCTTCGCGGGTGTCGTCCAGCGTCAACGTAGCACCGTGCTGTCGAGCGATCTCGGCGACGATCGCCAGGCCCAGGCCCGAGCCATCGACATCGGTCCCCAGGGCGCGGTAGAAGGGCTGGAACACCAGTTCACGCTCCGCCGCGGGGATGCCGGGGCCGGAATCCTCGACCTGCAGCACCACGACCTGGCCGAACGGGTCGCTGACGACCCTCACCGTCACCGTGCCTCCGGGAGGGGTGTAGTGCAGGGCGTTGTCGACCAGGTTGCGGATCATCTCGCGCAGCAGCAGCGCATGGCCGAGCACGCTGCTGCGCTGCGGCTCGGCCGTCTCGCCGTCGGCGCCCGGTCCCTCGTAGCCGAGGTCGATGCGCTTCTCGAGCGCGCGCGGCACGAAGTCGCGGACGGTCTCCGTTGCCAGCCTCGCCAGCCGGACCTCGGCCACGCGGGCGGCGAGTTCGCGGTCCTCGGCGCGCGCCATCGCCAGCAACTGGTTGACCATGTGCGCGGCCCGCTGGCTCGACAGCGCGATCTGCTGCAGCGAGCGCTTCAGCGCCTCGGGCTCGCGTTCACCCGCGTCGATCTCGCGCTGCGCGATCTCGGCCTGGGTGCGCAGGCCGGCCAGCGGCGTCTTGAGCTGGTGGGCGGCATCGGCGAGAAAGCGCCGCTGCGTCGCCAGCGAGCGGTCCAGGCGCTCCAGCAGGTCGTTGATGGCTCGCACCAGCGGCGACACCTCCTCCGGCGCCTCCATCTCGTCGATCGGGCTCAGGTCATCAGCCGCACGGCGGCGGATGCGCTGCTGCAGCTCGTTGAGCGGCGCGATGCCGCGCGCCAGTGCCAGCCACACCAGCAGCACCGCGAGCGGCAGGATCACGAACTGCGGCAGGATCACGCCCTTGATGATCTCGGTGGCCAGCTGCGAGCGCTTGCCCAGGGTTTCGGCCACCTGCACCAGCGCCGGCGAGGTGGCGCCGGGAATCCGCGGCGCGGCGGGCATCGCCACCCACAGGTAGGCCACGCGCACGGCCTCGTTGTGCACCTCGTCGTCGCGATAGCGGACCTCTCCGACCGCCGCCACGTCGTCCTCGCGCGGACCGGCAGCGTGTGATCGCCACCCACATACTCGCCCCGCGCGCCCAGCACCTGGAAGTAGATCTGGTCCGCCTCGTCGGCCCGCAGCAGTTGATCGGCTCCGGGCGGCAGAGCGAACGCAACGCGGCCCTGGTCGACGCTTACCTGCTGCGACAGCGCCCTCGCCATCTCGCCGAGCGCGCGATCGTAGGGACGGTTGGCGATGTTCTGGGCGACCAGCCAGGTCAGCGCGACACTCATCGGCCACAGCAACAGCAGCGGCGCGAGCATCCAGTCGAGGATCTCGCCGAACAGCGAGCGTTGTCCGCGCAGCGTGTTCATGCCCGAAGGCGCGCGCCGCGCAGCATGCCGGCTCAGCCCGCGATCTTCTCGAGGCAGTAGCCCAGGCCGCGCACGGTGGCGATGCGCACCGGGCCCTGCTCGATCTTCTTGCGCAGGCGGTGGATGTAGACCTCGATCGCGTTGTTGCTGACCTCGTCGCCCCATTCGCACAGGCGCTCGACCAGCTGATCCTTGCTGACCAGCCGGCCGGCACGCTGCAGCAGCACCTCGAGCAGCGAGAGCTCGCGAGCCGACAGCTCGATCATCTGGTCGTTCAGGTAGGCCACGCGCCCAGTTGCATCGAACGACAGCGGGCCGTGCTTGATGATGGCCGAGGCGGTGCCCAGGCCACGCCGCGTCAGCGCTCGCACGCGCGCCTCCAGTTCCTGCAGCGCGAAGGGCTTGGCCATGTAGTCGTCGGCCCCCAGGTCCAGCCCCTTCACGCGCTGCTCCACGCTGTCGGCCGCGGTCAGGATCAGCACTGGCGTCACGGTGCCGCGCGCGCGCATCTTGCGCAGCACCTCCAGGCCGTGCAGCTTGGGCAGTCCGAGATCGAGGATCACCAGGTCGAACTCGTGGTCGGCCAGCGCCGCATCGGCCTCGCTGCCGCTTCCGACCTGATCCACCGCATAGCCACCCTTGCGCAAGGTGCGCAACAGACCGTCGGCCAGCACCTGGTCGTCTTCGGCGATGAGGATCCTCATGGACGTGTCTCCCTCGGCGGCGCATGGGTTTCGTTGTGGTCAGCGCCGGGTTCATTGTAGGGAGGGGCTTCGGAAGAGCCAAAAACTACTGTACAAATAACCAGTTTCGACCATAATCCCGAGCAAACCGGAGGCTCAGCATGGATGCAAGCGTCAAGACATTGAACACCGAAAAGGCCAAGGCCCTGCAGGCTGCGCTCGCGCAGATCGAGAAGCAGTTCGGCAAGGGCACGATCATGCGCCTCGGCGAAGGCGAGGTCATCGATGACATCGAGGTGGTGTCCACCGGCTCGCTGGGCCTGGACATCGCCCTCGGCGTCGGCGGCCTGCCGCGCGGACGCGTCATCGAGATCTACGGTCCCGAGTCCTCGGGCAAGACCACGCTCACCCTGCAGGTCATCGCCGAGATGCAGAAGCTGGCCGGCACCTGCGCCTTCATCGATGCCGAGCATGCGCTCGACTCGCAGTACGCCCAGAAACTGGGGGTCAACCTGCAGGAGCTGCTGATCTCCCAGCCCGACACCGGCGAGCAAGCGCTCGAGATCGTCGACGCGCTGGTGCGCTCCGGCTCGGTCGATCTGATCGTTGTCGACTCGGTCGCGGCGCTCACGCCCAAGGCTGAACTCGAAGGCGAGATGGGCGACTCCCTGCCCGGCCTGCAGGCACGGCTGATGAGCCAGGCGCTGCGCAAGCTCACCGCGACGATCAAGAAGTCGAACTGCATGGTGATCTTCATCAACCAGATCCGCATGAAGATCGGCGTGATGTTCGGCTCACCCGAAACCACCACCGGCGGTAACGCGCTGAAGTTCTATGCCTCGGTGCGGCTCGACATCCGCCGCATCGGCAGCATCAAGCGTGGCGAAGAAGTGATCGGCAACGAGACCAAGGTCAAGGTCGTCAAGAACAAGGTCTCCCCGCCATTCAAGACCGCCGAGTTCGACATCCTGTTCGGCGAGGGCGTGTCACGCGAGGGCGAGATCATCGACCTGGGCGTCATCGCCAAGGTGATCGACAAGTCGGGCGCCTGGTACGCCTACAACGGCGAGAAGATCGGCCAAGGCAAGGACAACAGCCGCGAGTTCCTGCGCGAGAACCCTGAACTGGCCCACGAGATCGAGAACAAGATTCGTGAATCGCTGGGCGTGGCGCTGCTGCCCAGCATCGAGATCGAAGTCCCCAAGGGCACCAAGCAGGCGGCTGCCGGCGCCTGAGGCGGGGGAAGCTCCGCGGGCTCGCGGCCGACGGAGGCGTCTCGTGGTCCGTCCCGCGCCCACCCTGAAGGCCAAGGCGCTGACCTATCTTGCGCAGCGCGAGCACAGCCGCATCGAGCTGCGACGCAAGTTGCTGTCACACGTCGATCGGCAGCGCAGGGCGGCGGGGTCATCGCCGCTGTCGGCCGACGCCCCTGCGCCGGCGCTGCCGACCGAGCAGGAGGTCGACGACCTGCTCGACTGGCTCGCGGCGAAGGACCTGCTCAGCGCCGACCGCTTCATCGAGACCCGCGTGAGCGCCCGCGAGGGGCGCTTCGGCAATCTGCGCATCCACCGGGAACTCGCGCAGCACGGCATGGCTCTCGACGCAGAGACCGCGCAACAACTCAAGGACAGCGAACTCGCCCGCGCCCGTGCGGTATGGGCCAAGCGTTTCGGCACGCCGGCCGTCGATGCCGCCGATCGAGCGCGGCAGATGCGTTTTCTGAGCGCCCGAGGCTTCAGCTCGGAAACGGTGGGCCGCGTGGTGAAGTCAGCTGGGCGCGAAGACTGAGCCAATCACACGCCGAGCATCAGCGCGATGTTCTGCACCGCGGCGCCCGACGCGCCCTTGCCCAGGTTGTCGAGCCGTGCCACGAGCACGGCCTGGCCGCGATCCTCGTTGCCGTAGACCCGCAACTCCAGCCGGTTGCTGTCGTTCAGCGCCTCGGCCTCGATCTTGCCGCCCGGCTCGGCCGTCACCACCTGGACCCATGGCTGACCGGCATAGCGTGCCCGCAACGCCGCCTCGAGGTCGGCCGGCTTCGGCCGCCCGTTCAGCAGATCGAGGTGCAACGCCACCTGCACCAGCATGCCCTGGCGGAAGTTGCCGACGCTGGGCACGAAGATCGGTCGACGCTCCAGCCGGCTGTACTGCTGCAGTTCAGGCAAGTGCTTGTGTTCGAGGCCAAGGCCGTAAAGCTCGAAGGATGGGGCGTCACCGGCCTCATAAGCCTCGATCATTGTTCTTCCGCCCCCGGAGTAACCACTCACAGCGTGCACGGCTACCGGATAGTCTGTCGGCAGCAAACCCGCATCGACCAAAGGGCGCAGCAACGCGATGCCGCCGGTCGGATAGCACCCAGGGTTGGCCACGCGGCGCGATGCCGCAACGGCGGCCGCTTGCGCCGGCAGCAACTCCGGAAATCCATAGACCCAGCCAGACGCCACGCGATGGGCCGTACTGGCGTCGACAATCTTCGGCCCCCCGCCCGGCAAGCTGTCGGCCAGCGCCACCGATTCGCGCGCGGCATCGTCATGCAGGCACAGCACCACCAGATCCACGCCGGCCATCAGCTCGCGCTTCGCACCGGCGTCCTTGCGGCGAGCGGGGTCGATGCTGACGAGCTCGATCCCGTCCGTCCCGGCCAGTCGCTCGCGGATGCCGAGTCCGGTCGTGCCGGCTTCGCCGTCGATGAAGATGCGGGCCGGGCGGGTGCTCATGGTGTGCAAGGAGGGGCGGACAGCGGGGAGGTCGATGGTAGCAACGCCGGGCGTCAGTCGCGTGTCATCAAGGGTTCCCGTGGAGTTCTTGGTGCAATGCAGCATGCTAAAGTCGATCGGCTTTTCCCGGCGTGCCACCCGCGCCGTGCCGCCCGCGGGCGGGCGCCGAACCGTCCGACTTCTTCGACTCGAACCACCCACCCTCGAATCCAGCGCGACCATGAAGATCCACGAATACCAAGGCAAAGAGATCCTGCGCCAGTTCGGCGTTCCGGTACCCCGCGGCTATCCGGCGTTCACCGTGCAGGAGGCCGTCGAGGCCGCCCAGAAGCTCGGCGGCCCGGTGTGGGTCGTGAAGGCGCAGATCCACGCAGGAGGCCGCGGCAAGGGCGGCGGCGTGAAGCTCGGCAAGAGCCTGGACGAGGTGAAGGCACTGTCGGGCCAGATCCTGGGCATGCAGCTCAAGACCCACCAGACCGGCCCCGAGGGCCAGAAGGTGCGGCGCCTGTACATCGAGGAAGGCGCGGACATCAAGAAGGAATATTACGTCTCGCTGGTGACCGACCGCGCGACGCAGAAGGTAGCCCTGATCGCCTCGAGCGAAGGCGGCATGGACATCGAGGAGGTCGCGCACAGCACCCCCGAGAAGATCATCACAGAGGTGATCGATCCGCTGACCGGCCTGGGCGACGCGCAGGCGAAGAAGATTGCCGCCGCGGTGGGCCTGCCGGAGGCCTCGCACGCCCAGGCGGTGACGCTGCTGCAGAACCTGTACCGCTGCTACATGGAGACGGACGCCTCGCTGGTCGAGATCAATCCGCTGAACTGCGACAGCAAGGGCAACCTGATCGCGCTCGACGCGAAGTTCAACTTCGATGCGAACGCCCTGTTCCGCCACCCGGAGATCGTCGCCTACCGCGACCTCGACGAGGAAGACCCGGCCGAGATCGAGGCCAGCAAGTTCGACCTCGCCTACATCCAGCTCGATGGCAACATCGGCTGTCTGGTCAACGGCGCCGGCCTGGCGATGGCGACGATGGACACCATCAAGCTGTTCGGCGGCGAGCCGGCCAACTTCCTTGATGTCGGCGGCGGCGCGACGGCCGAGAAGGTCACCGAGGCCTTCAAGATCATGCTGAAGAACCCCGAGGTCAAGGCCATCCTGGTCAACATCTTCGGCGGCATCATGCGCTGCGACACGATCGCGGACGGCGTGGTCACCGCCTCGCGTGCGGTCGGCCTGAAGGTGCCGCTGGTGGTGCGCATGAAGGGCACCAACGAAGACCTGGGCAAGAAGATCCTGGCCGACTCCGGTCTGCCGATCATCGCCGCCGACACCATGGCCGAAGCGGCCACCAAGGTTGTCGCCGCCGTCGCCTGAGCCCTCGAAGGACACCGAACATGAGCATTCTGATCAACAAGAACACCAAGGTCATCACCCAGGGCATCACGGGCAAGACCGGTCAGTTCCACACCCGCGGCTGCCGCGACTACGCCAACGGCAAGAACTGCTTCGTCGCCGGCGTCAACCCGAAGAAGGCCGGCGAGGACTTCGAGGGCATCCCGATCTACGCCAGCGTCAAGGACGCCAAGGCCCAGACCGGCGCGACCGTCAGCGTGATCTACGTGCCGCCGGCCGGCGCCGCCGCGGCGATCTGGGAGGCGGTCGAGGCCGACCTGGACCTGGCGATCTGCATCACCGAAGGCATCCCCGTGAAGGACATGCTGGTGGTGCGCAACAAGATGAAGGCCAAGGAGGCCGCCGGCGGCAAGAAGACGCTGCTGCTCGGCCCCAACTGCCCGGGCCTGATCACGCCCGAGGAGATCAAGATCGGCATCATGCCGGGCCACATCCACCGCAAGGGCCGCATCGGCGTGGTCAGTCGCTCCGGCACGCTGACCTACGAAGCGGTGGCGCAGCTGACCGAGATCGGCCTGGGTCAGTCGAGCGCGGTGGGCATCGGCGGCGACCCGATCAACGGCCTCAAGCACATCGACGTGATGAAGGCCTTCAACGACGATCCGGACACCGACGCGGTGATCATGATCGGCGAGATCGGCGGCCCCGACGAGGCCGAGGCCGCGCAATGGTGCAAGGCCAACATGAAGAAGCCGATCGTCGGCTTCATCGCTGGCGTGACGGCCCCCCCGGGCAAGCGCATGGGCCATGCCGGCGCGTTGATCTCGGGCGGCGCCGACACGGCTGACGCCAAGCTGGCGATCATGGAGGAATGCGGCTTCACGGTTACCCGCAACCCGTCGGAGATGGGCAAGCTGCTCAAGGGCCTGCTCTGACCGCAGGGCCGCGCGCCGCACGGCGCACCGACCCCGCCTGCAAGGCCGCCCTCGGGCGGCCTTGTTCGTTACCGGTGCCAAGCGGTCGTCCGCATGCGTAGTCTCCGCAAGCCGCGCCGGGGTGAGGGGCCTCTACACTGCCCGAGGACCGTGGGCACGGCCCGCACAGCGCAGCAGAAGGAAGCCAGATGGAACAGTTCATGACCCCGGACTTCTGGGTCGCGGTCGGACAGATCATCCTGATCGACATCGTGCTAGGTGGCGACAACGCAGTGGTCATCGCGCTGGCGTGCCGCCAGCTGCCGGCGGCACAGCGCACCAAGGGCATCCTGTGGGGCACCGCCGGCGCCATCCTGCTGCGCGTCATCCTGATCTTCTTCGCGCTGACGCTGCTCGCCATCCCCTACCTGAAACTGGTGGGGGCCGTGCTGCTGGTGTGGATCGGCGTCAAGCTGCTCGCGCCGGACCATGAGGACGGCCACGGCAACATCCAGGGCAGCGACAAGCTGTGGAGCGCCGTCAAGACCGTGATCGTCGCCGACCTGGTGATGAGCATCGACAACGTCATCGCGATCGCCGGAGCGGCCGAAAGCGCCGGTGGCGACCACAAGATGCCGCTGGTGATCTTCGGCCTGCTGGTCAGCATCCCCATCATCGTCTGGGGCAGCCAGCTGGTGCTCAAGCTGATGGACCGCTTCCCGATCATCATCACGGTCGGCGGCATGCTGCTGGGCTGGATCGCCGGGACGATGGCCGTCACCGACCCCGGCGTCACGCACCTGATCGCTCAGACCGACACCCTCAAGTACGCCGCCGGCATTTCCGGCGCGCTGCTGGTGCTGGCGATCGGCAAGTGGGTGGCGCGAGGCCGCACGCCGGCGCCGAGCACCTGAAGTCGCGCGAGGCCTGCTAACGTTCGGCGATGGCACCGACCATCTCCCTCGCCGCGACGCCTCTTTTCCGCCTCCGCGCACCGCACTGCCGCCCTGAGACCGCCTGCCCGCCGGCGCCTGCCGCCGCAGCACGCGCGGCATGACGGGCCTCTTCTGGGTGGGGCTGGCGCTGGGCGCGGCAGCCGCGGTGGGCCTGCTGTGGCTTTGGCGTTACCGGCAAAGGGCGACACCGACGAAGCGCCGGCCGGACCGGGCGCCGGGCTTCAACTTCGTCAGCACACAGCACGACACGGTGGCCGACACCGTGCTCGATCCGCGCGTCCTGGACGCGCAACAGCGCCGCATCGGGCCCTACGTGGTGGAGCGCGACATCGGCCACGGCGCGATGGGCGCCGTGCTGCTGTGCCGTGACGAGCGCACCGGCGAAGCGGTGGCCCTCAAGACCATGGCGCTCGGCCGCGAATTCCACGGCGACGCACTGACCGACGCCCGCGAGCGCTTCTTCCGCGAGGCCGAGATGGCCGGCCGACTGCACCACCCCGACATCGTGTCGGTCCGCGAGGCCGGCGAGCAGGACGGCACCGCCTACATCGCGATGGAGCTGCTGAGCGGGCGCGATCTCAGCGAGTTCACCCAACCCGGCCGGCTGCTGCCGGTGCCCGCGGTGCTGGGCATCATCGCCCGCGTGGCGCAGGCGCTGGCCCATGCCCACCGTCAGGGCGTGACCCATCGCGACATCAAGCCGGCCAACATCATGGTCGAACTCAAGAGCGGCATGGTCAAGGTCACCGACTTCGGCATCGCCCGCATCATCGACTCGACGCAGACGCGCACCGGCATCGTGCTGGGAACGCCGTCGTTCATGTCGCCGGAGCAGATGGCGGGCGCCCGGGTCGACGGGCGCAGCGACCTCTACGCCCTCGGCGTCACGCTGTTCCAGCTGCTGACGGGCGCGCTGCCGCACCGGCCGGAGTCGATGGCCGAGCTGATCCGATCGATCGCCAACGACGTGGCGCCCGACGTGCGCACGCTGCGCCCCGAACTGCCCGCGGCGCTGGCCGACATCGTGGCCCTGGCGCTGGAGAAGCGCCCGGAGATCCGCTATGCCGATGGCGACGCGATGGCCACCGATCTGCATACGGTGCTGGTCCAGTGGCGTGAACAGGCGCGGGAACCGGCGGCACCCCCCGTCGACGCGGTGCCCGGCGACGCCCGGCCGGTGCCCGGGGCGCCAGAAGCCGGGCACAATCCCTAGTGTTCGCGCGCACTGGCGCGCTCAGTCGCTTTCCGATGCCCACGCTCCCGACCCCCTCCGCCCTGCGTTTCGAGTTCGTCAGTGCCACGGACACCGGCCGATCGCGCAACAACAACGAAGACGCGGTGGTGATCGACGAAGCCGCCTGCCTGGCAGTCCTGGCCGACGGCATGGGCGGCTACAACGCCGGCGAGGTGGCCAGCAGCATGGCCACCAGCTTCATCAAGGCCGAACTCGGCCGCTGGCTCAGCGAGGCCAGTGCCCAGGCCACCGACACCGACGTGCGGCGCGCCATGGACATCTGCGTCGACAACGCCAACCGCGCGATCTTCAACGCCGCCAACTCCAACCCGCAGTACGCCGGCATGGGCACCACGCTCGTGGTGGCCGTGCTGAGAGACGCACGGCTGCTGCTCGGGCACATCGGCGATTCGCGCGGCTACCGCTGGCGCGAAGGCGAGCTGTCGCAGATCACCCGCGATCACTCCCTGCTGCAGGAGCAGCTCGATGCCGGATTGATCACGCCCGAACAGGCCGCTGCGTCGAACAACAAGAACCTGGTCACGCGGGCGGTCGGCGTCGAGGACACCGTGCTGCTGGAGACCCACCTGCACCAGACCCAGCCCGGCGACTGGATCCTGCTCTGCTCCGACGGCCTGTCGGACATGATCGACGACGAGCAGATCGCCGCCGTGTTGCGCCAGCACGACTCTTTGCCGCAGGCCGCTCAGGCGCTGGTACAGGCAGCCAACGACGCTGGCGGACGGGATAACATCTCGGTCATTCTGGTGCGCGCTTCGGGCACCGCGCCGGTATCGCGGGCCTGGTGGCCGTTCCGCCGCTGAGGGGCAGCGCCCGGACATTCAGGCGCGCAGCAGGTCGCCGGGTTCCACCACATCAGAAGTCAGACGCACGGGGTCACGCATGGGCAAGCTGGTCGTATCGCTGGACGGGGTCGTCATCAAGGAAGTCCAGCTCACCAAGGACAAGACGACCCTCGGTCGCCGGCCCTACAACGACATCGTGATCGACAACCTGGCCGTCAGCGGCGAGCACGCCGTGCTGCAGATGGTGGGCCAGGACGTCTTCATCGAAGACCTCAACAGCACCAACGGCACCTACATCAACGGCAAGGCCGTGAAGAAGCAGCTGCTGCAGCACAACGACACCGTCGAGATCGGCAAGTACAAGATCAAGTACCTGAGCGTCGAAAGCTCGGACTACGAGAAGACCATGATCATCAAGCCGGGTGCGGCGGCCACGGCGCCGAACTTCCAGCACACCGCGCCGATGAGCAACACCAACTTCGCGACGCTCACCGGCACCAGCTCGGCGTCGATCAAGGTGCTCAATGGCGCTGCGGTCGGCCGCGAGGTGGCGCTCACCAAGGTGGTCACGACCGTCGGCAAGCCCGGCGTGCAGGTCGCCTCCATCACCAAGCGCCCAGGCGGCTACGTGTTCGCCCACGTCGAGGGCGGCAGCCGCCCCACCGTCAACGGCAGCGAGGTCAGCAGCGACCCCGTGCACCTGAAGAACGGCGATGTGATCGAACTCGCCGGCACCCAGATGCAGTTCGTGCAGGACTGAACGGGAAGGTCCCGGCGCCTCGGCGGGCCGAGGCGCCGCTGCAGGCATTAATGCCGCAGCGTGATCACTTTGCGACACCCCCGTCGCGCCGGCCGCCGAGCCGTGAGGCATCGCACGGCGGGTCGCTTGCCCGCCGTTCGGCCCGGCGGCACCATGCGAGCGTGACGTTCTTCGTTTCCTTGATCCTGACACCGCCGCGTTGCCGGGGCTGACCCCATGAGCCACTCCCCCGTGCGCCTGCAGGTGCTCGGCTGCTCCGGCTCCATCGCCTCGGGCAGCCGCACCACCGCCTTCCTGCTCGACGACAACGTGCTGATCGACGCCGGCACCGGCGTGGGCGACATGGCTCTCGATGCGATGGCCCGCGTGGACGACATCCTCGTCTCGCATTCCCATCTCGACCACGTGCTGGCCATCCCGCTGCTCGCCGACAGCGTGATGAAGCTGCGGCTGGCGCAGCCCGAGCGCGGACCGATCCGCGTGCACGGCCTGCCCGAGACGCTGGCGGCATTGCGCGCCCACCTCTTCAACGGCCAGCTCTGGCCCGACTTCACCAGCATCCCGAGCGCCGCTTACCCGATCATCCGGCTGCTGCCCTTCGCCATTGGCGACACCCTGCGCTTCGGCCACGGCGATGCCGAGCGGCGCGTGGAGGTGCTGCCCGCATCGCACACCGTCCCGGCCTGCGGCTTCGCCGTCGACAGCGACGAGGGCTGGTGGGTCTACAGCGGCGACACCGGCCCCAACCCCGCACTGTGGGCCGCCCTGAAGGGCCGGCGCATTGCCCACCTCATCATCGAGACCGCCTTCGGCGACGACGAACGCTGGCTCGCCGACCTGAGCGGCCACCTGGCGCCCAGCAGCCTGGCCACCGAACTGGCCCAGCTGGACGGCAGCGTGCCGGTGCACATCACCCACCCCAAGCCCGGCGAGGTGGCGGCGGTGGTGGCGCAAATCCGGGCCATCGACACGGCGCACCGGTGGAGCCGTTGGTGAAGGGCTTGGTGTTCACGCTGTAGATCGCAGCGTCACGATGCGACCAAAAGTGTCGATATCGGACGGCCACGGTTCCTCGATTCAGCGTTCGATGTGACGCGATCTGTCCCACTTTCACCGCGATGCGCAAACGCTCCGTGGTTTAGCTCACGTTCAGGCGAGTCCGCCGCTTGGCACGGAGCCTGCCTTTCGAACCACGTCTATCACCCGGTTCAACCGCTCAAGGAGAGTTCAGATCATGAAGAAGCACATTCAGAAGGGTTTCACCCTCATCGAACTGATGATCGTCGTGGCGATCATCGGCATCCTGGCGGCGGTTGCGCTGCCGGCTTATCAGGACTACACAATTCGCTCGCGTGTCTCTGAAGGACTGTCACTTGCGTCAGAGGCGAAAGTTGTTGTCGCCGACAACGCTGCGAATGGGACGCCCGCGGCTAACGGTGGTCTAGGCGCAGGGTACCGGACCGGTGCTGCAACCACGTGTGCAGCAGCCGGCAACTGCGTCAATCCGATTGGCACTCCGAATATCACTTCCGTGACGATTGCTTCGGGGACTGGTTTGATTACGGTTACGACGACGGCTCGTGCGGGCAACGGCACGCTCACGCTCAACCCGCAATCCAACGGTGCGGCACTCGCTGCAGGAACCGTCCCAACCGGCCCAATGGTTTGGACATGCTTTGCCGCTGGCAAGACTGGCGCAGTTGGCGCTCCTACGCTGCTTGGGAAGTATGCTCCCGCAGAATGCCGCGCTTGATATTCAGTTCTTCGATTTTTTGAAAGGACGCCGCGGCGTCCTTTTTTGTTTTCTGTATGCATAACCCGAAAGGCGCAACTGGTATTCGAATAACGGTACTGAATCGGGTACAGGGTCACCAAGCGCATGTTCCAGCTTCACGGCGTGACCATCAGCGGAGCGGCCATTCATCTGTCGACAGATTCAGACCCAGCTGCTTCATTCCGGTCTTCGGGTTGACGGTCACTGGCTCAGGTCATGCAAGCAGCCGGCCGGCCGGTTATGCAGCCCTTGCTTAGTCGATGTTTGATTGGAGAGTCTGCGGCTCTGTCATTTCTGTGGAGAGCATGAATACACAACCGATTGCGAGGCTTCTGCTGACTGGCAGCATCGTCTTACCCCTGCTCGCCTCATGGCCTGGCACACCGGACGCGGTACTCGCGAATCAATTGTTGGCTCTAGCATTCGCTGGCCTGCTGCCATTCATTCGGGGTCGCACCGTACAACAGCCTAGCGTTGAGTTCCTGTCGGTGGGTACCGGCTGGCTAGTGGTGTTGGGTGCATACATTGCATCAAGCAAATTGCTTGATGGTGCGAGCCTGAGTGATCTGGCGGTGTTGGCATCTACTTTTGTAGTCCTGTGGATTGCAGCAGCCAAGACAAGCTCTTCGGTCAACAGCGCCTTCGCGTTTGGTTGGAGTCTTGCGGGGATGCTGTGTGTCATCGTTGCACTCGTCCAATACTTCGCACCATCAATCGCGGATGGCTTGCTCGTTGCCATCAACACCTCGCCCGGCCGCGCCGTGGGCAACATGCGCCAACCCAACCATTTGGCCACCGCGCTGTTGTGCGCGATGGTCATGACGGCCTGGCTGTGGCAGGCCGGTCGCCTGCGCGCACCGTGGGCCGCCGCGTCGCTCTTCGCGATGGTGCTGGCGGTGGCGCTGAGCGCCTCGCGCACCGGGGCGCTGTCGCTCGGCGTGCTGCTGCTGTGGGCGGTGGTCGACCGCTCGTTGCCGCGCGCCGCACGCTGGACGCTCGCGCTGACGCCGCTGGCCTACCTCGTCTGCTGGGCGGGCCTGGCGGAGTACGCCGAATGGCAGCACGCACACTTCTATGCGGTCGAGCGGCTGCAGTCGCACAGTGACATCAGCAGCTCGCGTTTCGCCATCTGGCGCAATGCACTGGTGCTGGTGGCACAGAACCCGTGGACCGGCGTCGGCTGGGGCAACTTCAACTTCGCGTGGACCTTCACGCCTTTCCCGGACCGGCCGGTCGCCTTCTTCGATCACACGCACAACCTCCCGCTGCAATTGGCAGTGGAGATCGGCCTGCCGGCCACGGCCTTGGTGCTGGGACTGTTCGGCTGGGCGCTGTGGCGCGCACGCGGGGCGTGGCGGGTGGCGGGCGAACAGCCGGGCCATCCGGCGCGCGCGGCTTTCGTGATGCTGGTGGTGCTGGGGATGCACAGCCTGCTCGAGTACCCGCTGTGGTACGCCTACTTCCTGCTGCCGGCAGCCTGGGCGCTGGGCGTGTTTCTCGGGTCGGCGCCGGCGAAGGAGCCGGCCTCCGATCGCAATGAGCCGGCGAGTCCGGCAGCCGCCACCGCCATGGCGCGGTGGCCGACCTGTCTTCTTCGAGCGGCCGGAGCATTGATGATCCTCGGCGCCGCGTATGCCGCCTGGGATCACCGCCGCGTCGAGGTGATCTTCGCGCCGCCGGCCGGTGCCGGCTCGTTGGCGGAACGCATCGCCGCCGGACGCGAGAGCGTGCTGTTCGGCCACCACGCCGACTATGCCGCCGTGACCAACGAGCCGAAGGATCAGGCGCTTGCGAGCTTTCGCCGTCCGCTGCACCACCTGGTCGACGTGCGTCTGCTCATCGCGTACATCGAGGCGCTGAAGGCCAATGGCCGCGATGCCGAGGCACTCTACGCAGCCCAGCGGCTGCGGGAGTTCCGGCGCGACGACGCGCAGGCCTACTTCAAGGAGTGCACGGCCGACAACCCGGCACCGCCGCTCCAGTGCCGAACCGAGCCGGTGGCGCTGACCTGGCGCGATCTGGAGCCTTGAGTCCGGGGGACGCCGTCAGCCCGCCGCATCGGCGACGAACGAGCCCGACTTGCCGCCATGCTTCTCGAGCAGCCGCACCCCCTCGATCACCATGCCGCGGTCGATGGCCTTGCACATGTCGTAGATGGTCAGCAGGCCGATCTGGACGGCCGTCAACGCCTCCATCTCCACGCCGGTGGGCCCCAGCGTCTCGGCCGTCACGCGGCAGGCAATGCGCACTGCGGCCTCATCGACCTCGAACTCGGCGGCCACTCGCGTGAGCGGGAGCGGGTGGCACAGCGGAATCAGTTCGGCCGTGCGCTTCGCCGCCTGGATGGCTGCGATGCGCGCGATGCCGATCACGTCGCCCTTCTTCGCGCTGCCCTGTGCAATGACCTTCAGCGTGGCCGGCAGCATGCGGATCCAGCCCTCGGCCACCGCCACCCGATGCGTCGCCGCCTTGGCGGACACGTCGACCATGTGGGCCTGGCCCTGTGCGTCGAAGTGGGTCAGTCCGCTGGCCGGGGAAGATGACTTGGGGGTGACGCTCATGGCTGCGGCAACAATGGGAAACAAGGCTGCGGCATCATAGACGCACGCCTTGCTGAACTGCCTTGCTGCGCGAGGGTCACACCCGAGACCCGCCGCCGACCTGCCCGATGGACCAGACTTTCCCTTCTCCCGCCTCACCGCCCCCGGCGCAGCGCTTCGCGTTCGGTCACCGGCTGCGTGCTGCCGGCATCCACCTCGGCTTGAGCGCGGTGATCGCAGCCCTTGCTGCGGCACTCGTGTTCGGGCTTTGGTACCCCACGCCGTTCCGTGAGATCTCCGGCGGACGCGAGTTGTTCTTCATCGTCGTGGCAGTGGATGTGGTGCTGGGCCCGCTGATCACTTTTGCGGTGTTCGACCGCCGCAAGCCGTGGCGCGAGCTGCGGCGCGATCTAGCCATCGTCGGTGTTATACAAATGGCGGGCCTGCTGTACGGGTTGCATACGGTTTACGTCGCGCGCCCCGCGGTCATGGTCCTCGAAGTCGATCGGCTTCGAGTCCTCACTGCCGTAGACCTTGATGCGTCATCACTCGCTAAAGCCCCGCCAGAGTTCAGAGAACTGCCTTGGCATGGGACCCATGTGCTGGCCGCGCGCCGAGCCACGGATGCAGAGCGCCTCGAATCCATCGAGAAGGCCATGGCCGGCGTCGATATCGGCCAGCGCCCGGAGTTTTGGCTGCCGGCGTCCGAAACGAAGGCCGCTTTGCTTCAAAGTGCAAAGCCTCTCTCCGAGCTGCGGAAGCGCCACGTCGACCGATCGGCCGAGTTGCAGAAGTACATCGAAGCGACCGGCCGCACCGATGAGCAACTGAAGTTCCTGCCCTTGTTCGCGCGCCGCACCGACTGGGTTGCATTGCTCGACGCGGGCAGCGGCGAACTGGTGGGCTATGCCCCTTTCGATGGCTTCTGAAAGACAACGCCGCTGGCAGCGCGCTCTACCGCTGGCCCTGAGCCTGGCCCTCACGGCCCAGAGCCTGGTGCCGGCGGCAGTGGCCCAGGGCAACCCCGGCAGCTCGCGCAACAACCTGCCGGCGCTGGGCGACAGCGCGTCCGACGACATTTCGGTGTCGAACGAGCGCCGCATCGGCGATCGCATCATGCGCGACATCCGTCGCGATGCGGATTACCTCGACGACCCGATCCTGCTCGAGTACGTGCAGACGATGATGAGCGCGCTCATCGTGTCGTCGCGCGAGCGCGGCAACATCCCGACGGAGCTGGACGAGCGCTTCGCGTGGGAGGCCTTCCTCGTGCGCGACCGCACGGTGAATGCCTTCGCGCTGCCGGGCGGCTATATGGGCGTGCACCTGGGCCTGATGGCCATCACGGCGACGCCCGCCGAACTGGCGTCGGTGCTGGCGCACGAGTTGTCGCACGTGACGCAGCGGCACATTGCGCGCAGCGTGGGCGCGAACAAGCTCACCTCGCTGGCGGGGATCGCCGGGCTGATCCTGGGCGTGCTCGCGGCCAGCCGCAGCCCGGAGGCTGCCAATGCGCTGATCACCGGCGGGCAGGCCGTGGCCGTGCAGGGCCAATTGAACTACTCGCGCGACGCCGAGCGCGAGGCCGACCGCGTGGGCTTCAACGTGCTGACCGGCGCCGGCTACTCGCCGGCCGGCATGCCGGCGATGTTCGAGAAGCTGCTGCAGGCCTCGCGCCTGAACGACAGCCAGAACTACCCCTACCTGCGCAGCCACCCGCTGACCACCGAGCGCATCGGCGAAGCCCGCTCGCGCCTCGGCGTGGCCAATGCCGCGCCGCCGGCCCGGCCGCTGCTACACGTGCTGATGCAGGCCCGCGCCCGGGTGCTGATGGACACGCGCGACAGTGCGCTCCAGCGCGCCCAGGATTTCGACACCGAGCGCGCCCTGGCCACCGTCGCCACGCCCGCCGACCGGCTGGGGGCGCTGTACGGGAGCGCGCTGGCGTCGATCCTGCGGCGCGATTTCTCGCGCGCCGACGCGGCGTTGAGCGCCGCGCGCCCCTTGGCGGATGGCGACAAGGACGCCACGAATGCCTTGGCGCTGTTGACGCTGCAAGGCCTGCTGGTGCGCAGCGATGGCGCGCGCGCCGATGGCGTGCTCGGCAGCCTGCTGGCCGCGCCGGGAGGACAGGACTCACGCACGCTGCTGCTCGCGCAGGCGCAACGCGCGCTGCTGCCGGGCAGCACGCCCGAGATGCAGCGCGCGGCGGTCGATCGCTTGCAGACCTGGGTGGCCGTCCACCGGCAGGACGCGCTCGCGTGGGGCAGCGCCGCGCAACTGTGGGAACGCCTGGGTCAGCGCCTGCGCGCGGTGCGCGCAGACGCCGAGTCGCGCGCCGTGGTCGGCGACGTGCAAGGGGCCGTCGAGCGGCTGCGCGCCGCGCAGAAGCTGGCCCGCACGGCGACCGGCAGCGACTTCATCGAGCTTCGGTGCTCGAGTCCCGGTTGCGGGAACTGGAGCTGCAGCGCCGACAGATCATCGCCGAGGAACGCGGCGAGCTTTGAGGTCGGCGAGCCGGAGCGACGGCGCGCCCCGTCGGCGCTTCACCGGCTGAACAGCCGCTCCATCGCCGCGTCGATCACCAGCCCGCACACGCTGTAGATCAGCGAGCCGATCAGGGCGGCACCGAAGCCGCGCACGCTGAAGCCTTCGAGCACGCTGGCGGCGAAATAGAACATCAGCGCGTTGATGACGAACAGGAACAGCCCGAGCGTCAGCAGCGTGACCGGCAAGGTCAGCAACACGAGCAGCGGGCGCAGCACGGCGTTGAACAGGCCGAGCACCAGCGCCGCGATCATCGCGGCGCCGAAGCTCTGCACCACGACACCCGGGTAGAGATGGGCCACCAGCAGCAGCGCGGCCGCCAGCAGCAGCCATCGGACGAGGATCTTCATGGCGCGCAGGATACACGGCGAGCCGCGGTTCCTGCGCGCATGCCGCCCGCGTCAGACCACGCTCAACCGCACCTCGATGTTGCCGCGCGTGGCGTTCGAATACGGGCACACGCCGTGCGCCGCCTCGACCAGCGCCTCGGCGTCGGCCTTGGCCATGCCGGGGATGCTGATCGCCAGGTCGACCTCGATGCCGAAGCCTGCGGGATCAGGCCGATGCCGACCTTGCCGGTCACGGTGGTGTCGGCCGGCAGCGTCTGCTTCTTCTGGCCGGCGACGAACTTCATCGCACCGAGGAAGCAGGCCGAGTAGCCGGCAGCGAACAGCTGTTCGGGGTTGGTGCCCGGGCCGCCGCCCCCGCCCAGTTCCTTCGGCGTGGACAGCTGGATGTCGAGCACCTTGTCCGACGACACGGCGCGGCCTTCGCGGCCGCCGGTGGCGGTGGCCTGGGCACGGTAGAGCACGTTCTCGATCTTGTTCATGGTCAGTCCTTTCAGGAGCGGAGGGTGGAATGCGGCCTTCTGTCTGTCGTTCAGGCCGCGGCGGAAACCTCGGTGTCGTGGTGGAGCGCCGCGCGCAGCTGCTGCAGCGTCGCGGTCAGCGTGGCCAGTTCGCCCGACGAGCAGGTGGCGGCTTCGGCCAGCGCCGCCGGGATCCCGAGCGCGCGCCGCCGCAGCGTGCGGCCGGCAGGTGTCAGCGTGACGACGACACGGCGCTCGTCGTCGGTGGCGCGCTCGCGCGTCAGCAACCCGGCGGCCTGCAGCCGCTTGAGCAGCGGCGTCAGCGTGCCGGAGTCGAGGAACAGACGTTCGCCGAGCGAAGAGACGCTCGATCCGTCGTGTTCCCACAGCGCCAGCATCACCAGGTACTGCGGGTAGGTCAGCCCCAGGGCGTCGAGCAGGGGCCGGTAGCGCTTGGTCATCGCGAGAGAGGCCGAGTAGAGCGCAAAGCACAGCTGCGCATCGAGCGCCAGTGCAGGCGCAGGTGCGGCCGCCACCGGCCGGCGCAGCGCACGCCGCAGCGGCCGACGGGCCGTCGCGCGCGCCGCGCTGTCGAGCAACGGTCGGGTCGGAGTGCGGTGCGTGGCCATGGGTGAACTTTAGCGCCGATCTCACAATTAAATTGCACACAATAGAATTGTCAACATTCAAAAAAGGGACTTCCGATCGCGGCGCGGCCGCCTCGTTCCGCGCGTTCGATGCGGCGTTGCATCATGACTCGCAGCGTCGCAAGTGATGCCCGGCAGCGACAGAACGGGCCGCCAGCCCGCAGCAATGCGCGTTTTCCATGGACAAACTGCTTCTCAATGCAGCACACGCGCAGTACCATTCGCGCCGCAGGGTCGCTGTGAGAATGAGAGCTCATGCGGCTATCGCCCGGGGCCCAGCACATCAACAACTTTTGATGGAGTGATTCAAATGGCAACTGCGAAGAAGGCCGCCGCCAAGAAGGCGCCGGCAAAGAAGGCCGCTCCGGCCAAGAAGGCAGCACCGGCGAAGAAGGCCGCTCCGGCCAAGAAGGCGGCGCCCGCCAAGAAGGCTCCCGCGAAGAAGGCCGCTCCGGCCAAGAAGCGCACGCCGAACGCCGCCTTCATGAAGGCCCTGACGCCCAGTGCTGCGCTGGCCGCGATCGTCGGCGACAAGCCGCTGCCGCGCACCGATGTGACCAAGAAGATCTGGGAATACATCAAGAAGCACAAGCTGCAGGACGCCGTGCAGAAGCGCGTGATCGTCGCGGACGCCAAGCTGAAGGAAGTCTTCGGCAAGGCCAAGGCCGACATGTTCGAGATGACCAAGCTCGTCAACAGCCACCTCAAGTGAGCTGCCGGTCCTCGTGACCGCATCGGAAGCCCGGCTCCGGCCGGGCTTTTTTGTGGGCGCCTGTCCGAGGCAGCCCACCGCGCAGCGGCTGCCGCGTCAGCCGAACGGCCGCACGCCGATCCATGCACCGTGGGCCCAGAACGCGAACACCGCCCACGCCACGGCACCAACCACCACGGTGATCGCGGTCGCCCCGGCGCGGCCGGGCGGGTGGCCACCCCCGTAGCGCGGTCCCGGCCGCGCGCGGCACGGAAGCACAGCACGGCCCAGACCAGGAAGCCGCCGAACAGCAGCACATCGGCCAGCGTGCCGTTGGCCAGCAGGTGCGCGAGAGCCCAGACCTTGACGCCCAGCACCATCGGATGGCGCAGCTTCGCCTTGAGGCCATTGCCGGGCACATAGGCGGCGGCCAGCAGCACGAAGGACACCAGGGTCAGCAGCGCGGCGATGTGGCGCATCGCAACCGGCGGCGTCCACAGCAGCACCGGCTGCTGCCGCGCCAGGCCGTAGCCCCACGCCAGCAGCACGAAGCCGATCAGCGAAACCACCGCATAGGCGGCCTTCCAGCGCGCCTCGCCCGCACGCGCCAACGTGCGCGTGCGCCAGGGCTCCGCAAAGATGCGCACCGAGTGCGTGCCGAGAAAGAGAACAAGGCCGAGGATCAAGACGAGCATGACGGACTCCGGTGGTTGCGCGCGAGCGTAACGCAGCCTCGGTCGCGGGCGTGCCACGGGTAGGATCACCGGGAACCCACCGAAAGCCGCTGATGACGACCCTCGACTGCATCGAGATCCAGACCACCGACCAACCGGCCGCCAGCATCATCGTGCTGCACGGCCTGGGCGCCGACGGCAACGACTTCGTGCCGATCTGCGAGGAGCTCGTCCTCGACGCCGTCGGCGGCGCGCGCTTCATCTTCCCGCACGCGCCGACGCGGCCGGTCACGATCAACGGTGGCTACGTGATGCGCGCCTGGTACGACATCCTCGGCACCGACGGGCCGCGCCGCGAGGACGAAGCCGGGCTGCGTGCATCGCTGGAACTGGTGCGTGCGCTGATCGAGCGCGAGAACGCGCGCGGCATCCCCAGCTCGCGCATCGTGCTGGCCGGCTTCTCGCAAGGCTGCGCGATGACGCTGCTGACCGGCCTGCGCCACGGCGAGCGCCTCGCGGGCCTGGCCGGCCTCTCGGGTTACCTGCCGCTGGCGCCAGTGACCGCCGACGAGCGCAGCGCGGCCAACGCCGATGTGCCGATCTTCCTGGCCCACGGCCGCGCCGACCCGGTGATCCCGCTGCCGCGCGCCACCGCCTCGCGCGACGCGCTGCAGGCGCTGGGCTATGCGGTGGAGTGGCACGAGTACCCGATGCCGCACTCGGTGTGCCCCGAGGAGATCGCCGACCTGAACCGCTGGCTGCTGCGCGTGCTGGCCTGAGGCCAGGGCGGCCGACGGGTCAGAACACCTCTTCGGTCGTCACCTCGAAGCGCAGCAGCTGGTTCTGCCCGAAGGCCATCGTGATCGGCACGTCGCCGGCGTCGCGGCCGCGGCCCATCACGATGCGGCCGATGCGCGGCTGGTTGTGGCGGGCGTCGAAGGTGTACCACTGCTCGCCGAGGTAGGCCTCGAACCAGGCGCTGAAATCCATCGGGCAGGGCACCGGCGGGATGCCGATGTCGCGAGATAGCCGGTGACGTAGCGCGCCGGGATGTTCATGCAGCGGCACAGCGTGACGGCCAGGTGGGCGAAGTCGCGGCACACGCCGGTGCGTTCGCGGTAACCCTCCAGGGCGGTGCGGTTCGCGCGAGCGTTCTGGTAATCGAAGCGGATGTGCCCGTGCACGAAATCGCAGATGGCCTGCACGCGGGGCCAGCCCAGCGGCGTGTGGCCGAACTGGTTCCAAGCGAAGTTCAGCAGCTCGCTGTCGACCTCGCAGTAGCGGCTGGGCAGCAGGAACTGCAATGTGGCCAACGGCAGGTCGCGCGGGTCGTGCTGCCAGGCACCGTCCGCCACCGGGTCGGGCAGGCCGGAATCGCGCACCACCGCGTCGTTGGTGAAGCGCACCGAGCCCACGCCCGGCGGCACGTTGACGCGCCCGCAGTGGTTGCCGTAGCTGTCGATGTATTCGTCGTTGCCGAAGAAGGGCGTGATCCAGAAGTTCTCGGGCGTCACCAGATCGTCGCGCCGCGTGGGGTGCACGTGCAGCAGGTAGATGAGCGCCGTCGGCGACGCGACGGAGAGCTCGATGTCGAACCCGATCTTGATCAGCACGGCGCGGCTCCTGAGAAAGGGACGCCGGGAGATCGAGCGCCTGTCGACCGAGTGTGCGCCGCGAGCGGCGCGCCCACTGCAGCAAATGACGCAAGGCGTTGTGAGACGGCACGCCGCGTCGCTGTCGGACGCGCACCAGTGCGCCGCTAGAGCGCCTTCGAGGTGCACACGAACCGCTCGACCTGCTGCGCGACCCACGGGCCGTCGTCGAGCGGCAGATCATGGCCTGCGGTCGGATGCTCGGCGATCGGTAGCGCCCATGCCTGCGCCAGCCGACGCGAACAGTGCGGATCGACCAGCGCATCGCGTGCGCTCGCGAGCACCAGCAAGGGCACCGGAGGGCGCAGCGGCGGCGCACGAAAGCGGGCGGCGGCGAGCAGCTGCCGCAGCGCATTGGCGCGCGACACCGGACACTCGCGCCGCCACGCCGTCCACGCGCCCAGCAGCGCGTCGTGTTCCGCCTCTTCGAAGCAGCGCCGGCTGGTCATTGCCAGGATGCTGCGCTCCCATTCGGCCGCATCGGCGTCGCTCAGCGCCAGCCGCAGCAGCGTCGCGTACTGCGACGGCCGCAGCCGCTGATGAAAGGCGCCGAAGGGCCGCAGGCTGGTGTTGATCAGCACCGCAGCGGCCAGCTCGCGCGGCTGGGCGTGGGCCCAGGCCAGCGCCACCATCGCGCCGAGCGACATCGCCAGCACGCGGTAGGGCGTGCCACGCCCAGGGCCTGCAGCGCAGTGCGGCAGTGCGCCG
>NZ_AZND01000039.1:0-23875 GCF_000576205.1 Methylibium sp. T29
CCAGCGCCACAGCGCCACAGCGCGCTGACGACCGGCCCGCCAAGTGCGCCGCGCGGCGGCGTCGAATCGGTCGCGGCGCCGCGCACCGGCCACCAGACGCAGCAGCAGCACGACGCACACGGCGAGCGCGATGCCCGCCAGGACCCCATCGATCAACGCCATTTCCATACTGCCCACCCCACCGGACCTGCCAGCTAATCGAGCGTGAAGCCCATCTTCAGCGACACCTGCCAGTGCGCCACCTTGCCCTTGACGACGTGACCGCGCGTCTCGGTGACCTCGAACCACTGGATGTTGCGCACGGTCTCGTGCGCCTTCGCGATGGCGTTCTGCACCGCGGGCTCGATGCCCTTCTTCGACGAGCCGGTCAGCTCGATGGTCTTGTAGACATGGTCGGTCATGGCGTCGCTCCCGGGTCGGCTCAACGCTTGCGCGAGGACGGCGCACCGGCATCCTTGCCCCCGCGCTGCAGGCCTTCGGACATGCCGATCAGCACGCCGCTCACCAGGGCGGCATAGCTGTCCATCAGCGCCTTGCCAGCGCGCAGGCTCATGGCCCGGCCGTCGCGCATCGCCGTCTGCGTCTGCGAGAGCAGTTGCTCGACCGTCTGCGCCGCCTGGGCGCCGCTGTCGGTGCCTTTGAGCTTCATCGAGTCCAGGACCTGCGCCCACGGTCCCTGAAGCGGCGCGCCGGCCGTCTGGGCCGCCTTGCTGACGCTGCTGAAGAAGGTGTCCTCCAGCTTCTCGAGGTCGCTCAATGCGCTCTTGATACCGCCTTTCTGAAGGTCGGCACCCTGGTCGAGGAATTGCTGCAGCGCCCGGCGATTGGCCTCGACGGCCTGCAGCAGCGCCGTGTCCATGCCGTCGATCGCCGACCCCAGCAGCGCCTCCACCTCGGCAGGCTTGCCGCCGTGCTGGGCCGCGCCGGTGGAGGCGGCTTCGGCCACGGTCTTCAGCACGCCGCGGATGTTCTTCAGCGTCAGCTCGCGGCCCTGCAGGGCGCGCAGCGTGGTTTCGGCGACGGCCTGCCGCAGCGCCTCACCCTGCTTGGCGCTGGCCTGAGAGAACATCGTGATCAGCGCGTCCTGGTCGATCCCGGTCTTGGTGGCCATGCAGTCTCCTCGGTGGTTGGCGAGCCGTCGGAATACTGCATTGATACCGCCGTTGCACCGCAGACGCAATAGGCTTCTTCGGCAGGGCTGCGCCCGGCCTGGGGCAGCCGGCCCGGCCGCTACCGGCTCAGCACCAGCTTCACGCCGAAACCGATCAGCAGCGCGCCCGCCAGCCGCTCCAGCGCCTTGGTGATGCGCGGGCTGGCGCGCAGCCGGTCGGCCAGCCGGTGCGTCAGCAGGACCACGATGGCACCGTAGAGAAAGGTCAGCACGGCAATCGTGGCCGCCATCAGGCCGAAGGTCGGCAGGCCCTGGTGACGTGCCGGGTCGACGAACAGCGGGAAGAACGCCATATAGAACACGATGGCCTTGGGGTTGAGCAGGGTGATCATGCAGGCTTGGCGGAAGTAGTGCCGCGGCAGGATCTGCAGCACCGGTGCATCACCGGGCCGGCTGGTGATCAGCCGCCAGCCGATGTAGCTAGGTAGGCGGCGCCCGCCCACTGCACCGCGCCGAACACCACCGGGGCGGCCTGCAACAGCGCGGCTACACCGGCCACCGCCAGCCACATCAGCACCTGGTCGCCGGCGATGACGCCCAGCGTCGCAGCAAAGCCGCCGCGCGGCCCGCCCTTGCCGGTGGAGGTGATCAGCGCCAGATTGCCCGGGCCCGGGATCGCCAGGAAAACGATCACCGTGACGACGAACGCGCCGTAATCGGCCACTCCGAGCATGGTTCACCTCCGCGGGTCAGGTCGCACACGGCGACCCGAACCCGCAGACGCCGTTCACTCCGGCCAGTCGAGGCTGCCGACCGACTTGGGATACGTGACTATGCCCCAAGGCAGCTTCTTGTCGGCGATGCGCTTGGTGGGCTCCAGCGTCGTGGCATCGATCACCACCACCTCGTGCGAGCGGCCGCAGGCGATCAGGATCTGCTTGTCGTCCGGGGTGAAGGTGAAATGCCAGCAGCGCTCACCGGTCGGAATGGTCTTGATGGTCTCGTAGGTCTTGGCGTTGTAGACCTGCAGCGTCTTGCTCTTCGCATTGGCCACGAACAGGCGCTCGCCGCTGCGGTCGAAGGCGAGCCCGTACGGCGTGTCGCCGGTCGGGACCGACTTGACGACCTTGTACTTGTCGTCCATCACCACCAGCGTGTTGCCGTGCTCGATGGTGGCCACATAGGACTTGCCGTCCGGCGCGCGCTTGATGCCGCGCGGCCGATCGCCATACGGCTTGACATCGACGGTCTTGACCTTCTTCCCGGTCGCGATATTGTGGACCGTGATGTTGTCATCTTCCTCGTTGGTCACGAGGATGTGCTTGCCGTCGGCAGAGAACTCGATGCCCTCGGTCTCGAGACCCCCGCGGATGCGCCGCAGCACCTTCCCGGCCTTCAGATCCACCACGGCGACGTAAGCAGGGCTCTCATCGTCGTCATCCTTGGCCTTCTCCGCAGCCATCGCCTCCGGCGAGCCCGGCTTCGGCGGCGGTTTGCCGTCGGAGGCCGGTTCGAAGGACACGAAGGCCATGTGGCCGCGGGTCCGCACGAACTCGGGGTTCTTGCCGATCACGACGGTGCTCAGCAGCTTGCCGGTCTCGCGGTCGATCACCGAGATGTTGCCATCGGCGCGATTCGCGGTGACCAGCAGCTTGCCGTCGGCGGTGACGCCGAGGCCGCGCGGTTCCTTGCCCGGACTGCTGAACTCCTTGGTGACTTCCATCGTGGCGAGGTCGATCACCGACAGTTCGCCGTTCTGGTTGCTGACGTAAGCCAGGCCGGCTTCGCCGGCTGCCTGGGCCGGCGCTGCCTGGAGCCCGACAACCAGCGAGATCGCGAAGGCAGGCAGCAACGTGACGCCACGCGGGCAATGGAATTTCATGCGAAAGGTCTCCTCGGTTGTCGTTCGAAACGCGGCTAGGGGCTGGCCACGCCTGCGTGGGATGCGTGACGAGCGGGAGAGTTTCCCTCAAGCCGCAAATTCGACATCCGGGAAAACTTCCCGATCTTCTGTCAGCGGCCGCGGCGATCACCATGCGGCCCGCACTTTGTGATAAGCCAATACCCCGGCGGCCGGGGCCGGGCGCGATCGGCGGCTCAGTGCAGGGCGCAGCAGCAGACCGAGGGCGTGAGGAATTCGCGGCCGACGACGGCCCTCGCGTACAGGTAGTTGTGACGCGCGCGCTCGCTCAGCCGATCGAGGTCGACGCACCCGTGGGCGTCGCAGGGAAAGGACAGGCCACGTCCGGCGACGAACATGGAATCGAAGCGCAGCTCATAGCTGGCGTCGGCAGCGGCAAGTGACGAGGCGGTGCTCATGATGCGGACTCCCATCTGCAATGGCAGCGACGATGTATACAGCTTAGATGCAAGGCGGTGCCGGCGCCGTAGCTCACCACCCAAGCCGGGGGTCGGCCGCGGACTGCTGCGTCTGTAGGAAACGCGCCGACGCGCGTGCCGGTTGCCACCCTGCGCCCCCGCGGCCATGCCCCTGCTGCACGCCTCGGCGCGGTCGCCGGGGTGTGAACCGGCGTGGCGGCCGGCGACAGCCGGCCCCCGAGATCGATGTCGCGGAAGCGCAAGCGTTTGCACCGGCGCGGCGACGCGGGCATGATCCGCCGCCTCATCCCCTTGCCCGCCGGAGCTGCCCGTGACGAAACCGACCTCGAACCTCCCTGTGCTGCTGATCGGCGGCTTGCTGGCACTCGGCAGCATGGCGGCCCGGGCACAGCCGGATGCGCTGGCCGGCGCCGCCAAGGAGGCCGGCGCGGTGGTCACGCCCAGCGGTTTGGTGTACCTCTCGCTGAAGGACGGCAGCGGCGGCAGCCCGCGACCGACCGACGTGGTGAAGGTGCATTACAGCGGCAAGCTCACCGACGGTCGCGAGTTCGACAGCTCCTACAAGCGCGGCGAGCCGATCGAGTTCCCGCTCAACCGCGTGATCCCCTGCTGGACCGAGGGCGTGCAGCGCATGAAGGTCGGCGGCCGCGCCAAGCTGACCTGCCCCTCAGACATCGCCTACGGCCCCAGAGGCGCGGGCGGCGGCCTGATCCCGCCGAATGCCACGTTGGTGTTCGAGGTCGAGCTGCTGGGACTGACCGCGCGCTGAGTGCGCCGAGGGTTCAGGATGCGACGCGCGACACTGCGTCGCGGTACTCGCGCGCCAGTCGCTCGACCAGCAAGCGGGCCGGCACGACCTGCTGCACCGCGCCGATGCCCTGCCCGCAGCCCCAGATGTCCTTCCAGGCCTTTTCGGTCCGCTGTCGTTCAGCGCCGCGCCGAAGTTCATCGCGCTCGGGTCGCTCTCGGGCAGCGCTTCAGGATCGAGGCCGGCGCTGCGGATCGATCCCTTCAGGTAGTTGCCGTGCACGCCGGTGAAAAGGTTGCTGTAGACGATGTCGTCCGAGCTGCCTTCGACGATGGCCTGCTTGTAGCCGTCGACCGCGCGCGCCTCCTCGGTGGCGATGAAGGCCGAGCCGACGTAGGCGAAGTCGGCACCCATCGCACGCGCCGCGAGCACCGCACCGCCATGCGCGATGGCGCCACTGAGCGCCACCGGGCCGTCGAACCACTGGCGGATCTCCTGCACCAGCGCGAACGGACTCTTCACGCCCGCGTGACCGCCGGCACCGGCCGCCACCGCGATCAGGCCGTCGGCGCCCTTCTCGATGGCTTTGCGGGCGAAGGTGTTGTTGATCACGTCGTGCAGCACCACGCCACCCCAGGCGTGCACCGCATCGTTGATGTCGGTGCGCGCGCCGAGCGAGGTGATCACGATCGGCACCCTGTACTTCGCGCATACCGCCATGTCGTGCTCGAGGCGGTCGTTGCTCCGGTGCACGATCTGGTTGATCGCGAACGGGGCGGCCGGTCGCTCCGGATGCGCCCGGTCGTGGGCGGCCAGTGCCTCGGTGATCTCCGCCAGCCAGTCGTCGAGTTGCGCGGCCGGGCGCGCATTGAGTGCCGGCATCGAGCCGACAACACCGGCCTTGCACTGCTCGATCACGAGCCTGGGGTTGCTGATGATGAACAGCGGCGCGCCGATGATCGGCAGCGGCAGCTTCTGCAGGATCGGCGGCAGCGGCATCGAAGACCCGCCGCTCAGAACGCGTCCAGCGCCAGCGCGGTGACCGAATCGGCCCCCTCGACGATGCTGTCGCGCAGGCCGGGCAGCTTGCTCAGCTGGTGCTCGGCGTAGAAGCGCGCCGTGGCCACCTTGGCGTTCATGAAGGCCGCGTCATCGCCGGCCGCGGCGCGCGTCTCGGCCACCAGCAGCGCCCGGGCGAGCTGCCAGCCGGCCATCAGGCTGCCGGCCAGCAGCAGGTAAGGCACGCTGCCGGCGAACACCGCGTTCGGGCTGGCCTTGGTCTGGCCGGCGACGAAATCGACCACCTGCTCGAAGGCGGTGCGCGCGGCCGTCAGGCGCTTGAGCACCGCGCGGGCCGCAACGCTGTCGCGCGCCGCGAGCTCGGCCTCGGTGCGCGCGATCTGGGCCGCGATCGCCTTGGCCGTGCCGCCGCCATCGCGCGCGGTCTTGCGGCCCACCAGGTCGTTGGCCTGGATCGCGGTGGTGCCTTCGTAGATGGTGAGGATCTTGGCGTCGCGGTAGTACTGCGCCGCGCCGGTCTCCTCGATGTAGCCCATGCCGCCATGCACCTGCACGCCCAGGCTCGCAACCTCGACGCTCATCTCGGTGCTGTAACCCTTGACCAGCGGCACCATGAATTCGTAGAAGGCCTCGTTCTGCGCCCGCACCTCGGCATCGGGGTGGGCATGCGCCGCGTCGTAGGCGGCGGCAGCGACGATCGCCATTGCGCGGCAGCCTTCGGTGTGCGACCGCATCGTCATCAGCATGCGGCGCACGTCGGGGTGGTGGATGATCGGTGCGCTGCCGCGCACCGAGCCGTCGACCGGGCGGCTCTGCACGCGGTCCTTCGCATAGGCGACGGCCTTCTGGTAGGCGCGCTCGGCGACCGCGATGCCCTGCACTCCGACGGCATAGCGGGCCGCGTTCATCATGATGAACATGTACTCGAGGCCGCGGTTCTCCTGCCCGACCAGGTAGCCCACCGCGCCACCGTGGTCGCCGTACTGCAGCACCGCGGTCGGGCTGGCCTTGATGCCCAGCTTGTGCTCGATGCTGACGCAGTGCACGTCGTTGCGCTCGCCAAGCGAACCATCGGCCTTGACGAGGAACTTGGGCACGATGAACAGCGAGATGCCCTTCACGCCCTCCGGCGCGCCGCTGACGCGGGCCAGCACCAGATGGACGATGTTCTCGGCCATGTCGTGCTCACCGTAGGTGATGAAGATCTTGGTACCGAACAGCTTGAAGCTGCCATCAGGCTGCGGCTCGGCGCGCGTGCGCACCAGCGCGAGGTCGGAGCCGGCCTGCGGCTCGGTCAGGTTCATCGTACCGGTCCACTGGCCGGAGATCATCTTCGGGATGTAGGTCTGCTGCTGCGCCTCGGAGCCGGCGGTCAGCAGCGCCTCGATGCAGCCGTCGGTCAGCAAGGGACACAGCGCGAAGCTGAGGTTGGCGCTGTTGAGCATCTCGCCGCAGGCCGAGCCAATGGTCTTGGGCAGACCCTGCCCGCCGAAGTCGACCGAATGCTGCAGCCCCTGCCAGCCACCCTCGACGAACCCGCGGAAGGCCTCCTTGAAGCCCGGCGTCGTGGTGACACGACCGTCCTTCCAGGACGAGGGCTGCTTGTCCCCTTCCCAGTTGAGCGGCGCCACCACCCCCTCGTTGAACTTGGCGCACTCCTCGAGCACGGCCTGGGCCGTGTCGATGCCGGCGTCCTCGAAGCCAGGCAACCTGGCCACTTCCTCGAGCGCCGCGAGTTCCTGCATGCAGAACAGCATGTCCTTGACGGGGGCCTGGTAGCTCATGACGTGTCTCCTGGAAGGCCGAGCTTCTGTCGGCTCGAAGAGGCGCCCGGACGCGGTTCGTCGCGTTCGGATGCCGGGGTGGGGAATGCGGTCGACCTCAGAGCTGCCGGACCAGCTCCGGCACGGCCTCGAACAGATCGGCCTCGAGGCCGTAGTCGGCGACGCTGAAGATCGGGGCCTCGGGGTCCTTGTTGATCGCGACGATCACCTTGGAGTCCTTCATGCCCGCGAGGTGCTGGATGGCCCCGGAGATGCCGGCGGCGATGTACAGGCTGGGCGCGACGATCTTGCCGGTCTGCCCGACCTGCCAATCGTTGGGCGCGTAGCCGGCATCGACCGCCGCACGGCTGGCCCCCAACGCCGCGCCGAGCTTGTCGGCCAGCGGCGTGAGCACCTCGTTGAACTTGTCGCTGCTGCCCAGCGCCCGGCCGCCGCTGACGATGATCTTGGCCGCGGTGAGTTCGGGCCGGTCGCTCTTGGTGACTTCGCGGCCGACGAAGCGGCTGCTGCCGCCGTCGGCCACCGGCGCCACGCTCTCCACCGGCGCGCTGCCACCCGTGCCCGCGGCGTCGAAGCCGGTGGTGCGCACGGTCAGGACCTTCACCTTGTCGCTGCTCTGCACCACGGCGATCGCGTTGCCGGCGTAGATGGGCCGTTCGAAGGTGTCGGGGCTGTCGACGCGGGTGACGTCGCTGACCTGCGCGACATCGAGCAGCGCTGCGACGCGCGGCGCGACGTTCTTGCCGTGGGCCGTGGCCGGGAACAGCAGGTGGCTGTAGGCGCCGGCCAGGGCCAGCACCTGCGCCGCCACGGTCTCGGCGAGTTGCTCGGCGAGCTGGGGCGCGTCGGCGTGCAGCACCTTGGTCACGCCGGCGATCTGCGCGGCCGCCTGCGCCGCCGCGGCGGCCTGGTGGCCGGCGACCAGCACGTGGACCTCGCCGCCGCATTGCAGCGCGGCGGTGACGGTGTTGAGGGTGGCGCCCTTGAGGCTGCCGTGGTCGTGTTCGGCGATGACGAGTGTGGTCATGATCAGATCACCTTGGCTTCGGTCTTGAGCTTGGCCACGAGGGTGGCGACGTCGGGCACCTTGATGCCGGCGCCGCGCTTGGGCGGCTCGCTGACCTTGAGGGTCTTGAGGCGCGGAGTGACGTCGATGCCCAGGTCGGCCGGCTTGAGGACCTCGAGGGTCTTCTTCTTGGCCTTCATGATGTTGGGCAGGGTGACGTAGCGCGGCTCGTTCAGGCGCAGGTCGGTCGTGACCACCGCCGGCAGCGCGACCGAGACGGTCTCCAGGCCGCCGTCGACCTCGCGGGTGACTTGCGCCCGACCGTCGAGGATCTCGACCTTGCTGGCGAAGGTGGCCTGGGGCCAGCCGGCGAGCGCGGCGAGCATCTGGCCAGTCTGGTTGCAGTCGTCGTCGATGGCCTGCTTGCCGAGGATGACGAGCTGAGGCTGTTCCTTGTCGGCCAGGGCCTTCAGGAGCTTGGCCACCGCCAGTGGCTGGAGCTCTTCGGTGCACTCGACGAGGATGGCGCGGTCGGCGCCGATGGCCATCGCGGTGCGCAGGGTCTCCTGGCACTGGGTGACGCCGCAGGAGACGGCGATGACCTCGCTGACCGCACCCTTCTCCTTGAGCCGGACCGCTTCTTCGACGGCAATCTCGTCGAACGGGTTCATGCTCATCTTGACGTTCGCGGTGTCCACTCCCGTGCCGTCGCTCTTCACGCGAACCTTCACGTTGTAGTCCACCACGCGCTTCACGGCGACCAGTGCCTTCATTCGATCTTCTCCGGAATTGATGCAAACCTGCGCTGCGATTCTATGGAGCCCACCTGCCCGACCCGGACGGCGCCCCGCAAAAAGCACGATCGTTCGGTTTCGGCGGAATGATACCGATCGCCACACCGGTCAGACATGTCCGATGGCGTCAATGAAGGGCGCCGAACTGCGCGATCCGGCCACTTGCTAGACTCGCGCGCCCATGACGAACACCGCCGCGCCGCTGGACGACCGCCCCTCTGCCGCCTGCATCGGCGTGTTCGATTCCGGCGTCGGCGGGCTGTCGGTGTTGCGCGCACTGCACCGCCACCTGCCGCATTCGCGCCTGCTGTACGTCGCGGACTCGGGGTTCGCTCCGTACGGGGAGCGCGACGAAGGCTACGTGATCGAGCGCTCGCGCGTGCTGACCGCCCACCTGCTGCGCGAAGGCGCTCAGCTCATCGTGGTGGCCTGCAACACCGCCACTGCCGCGGCGGTCCGCGCGCTGCGCGAAGAGCATGCCGACGTGCAGTTCGTCGGGGTCGAACCCGGCATCAAGCCCGCTATCGCACTGAGCCGCAGCGGCCGCATCGGCGTGATGGCGACGCGCGGCACGCTGGCCAGCGACAAGTTCCGTCGGCTCGTCAGTTCGCATGCGCAGGGGGCCCAGCTCCATCTGCAGGCCTGCGCCGGTCTTGCGCACGCGATCGAGGCCGGCGATGCCAACAGCGCTGAGGTGCTGGCCCTGGTGGACCGGTACACGGCCCCACTGCGCGAGGCGGCGGTCGACACCGTGGTACTGGGCTGCACGCACTATCCGTTCGTGGCGCAGCACATCCAGCGGGCGCTCGGCGCTGGGGTTCAGCTGGTGGACACGGCCGACGCCGTGGCGCGACGCGTGCAGCAGCTCATCGTCGGCCTGCGGTCCGCCGACGTACAGGCCGCCGCCCGGCCCGCCCGGCTGTGGACCACCGGCGACCTGGCGACGCTGACACTGGTCGCAGGCCGGTGGCTGGACTTCGAGGTCGAGACGCGACAACTCCCGGCGGTCTGAGGCGAGGCACACGCGTGCGCGAAACGCCGCACGGCGGACGGCAAAGCCGCCCGCAGGGGGCTCGGTGGTGCCTCGACCCGGGATCGAACCGGGATGGACCGGTCAGGGTCCGGCGGATTTTCTTACCTGCTACGGCTTTCGCCGCCGCGCGCAGCCAGCGCTGTACACGTTCGGGGTCTGGAGCGCGCCTTCACCATCGCTTGCGCCTTAGGTGCCCGCCGTCCGCTCTCTACACCTTCCGCCCCGGCCCGGCTGCGGCTTGGCTCGGCGTTGCCTCGCGATGCATAACGCACCGCAGGGGGTTCTCCGAATTTGACGGGATTCATCCCGCGCGTTTCCGCGCGGGCGCTCAAATTGATTTCAAGTCCGCTGCGTCTGCCAATTTCGCCATCGAGGCCCGAGCGGATGGTAGCGCCGCACAGGAGGCCGGAAACAAAAACGCCCCGCTGGCGCGAGGCGATGAGGAAGCACGAGGCCGCCGTGCGGAGACTGGAGGCGCGGGGCGGAGTCGAACCGCCCTGGACGGATTTGCAATCCGCTGCATAACCGCTTTGCTACCGCGCCCTGGAGTCGCTCGACCACACCAGCGATCCTGACAACAAACCGCTGACGAAAAAGGGAAGCATGAGCTTCCCTTTCATCACAAGACTGGAGCGGGAAACGAGGCTCGAACTCGCGACCTCAACCTTGGCAAGGTTGCGCTCTACCAACTGAGCTATTCCCGCACGCTTTTCACTGACCGTCTCGCAAGGAATCGCTTCGTTGCGAGCCTCGCAGTATAGCCGAAGCAGTCGCGGTGACGCAAGCACGCCACCGCCCCGCCGGCTCAATGCTTGATCACTTCTCCGCCGGCCGCCGGTGCCGCATCGGGCTTGGGTGTCTCGGGCTTGGGCTCCTCGTCGACCAGCGGCTGCGGCAGGGCCGTGAGTGCGACCTCCAGCACCTTGTCGATCCAGCGCACCGGCACGATCTCGAGGTGGTTCTTGACGTTCTCGGGGATGTCCTGGAGATCCTTGACGTTCTCTTCCGGGATCATCACGGTCTTGATGCCGCCACGGTGGGCCGCCAGCAGCTTTTCCTTGAGCCCGCCGATCGCCGTGACCTCGCCGCGCAGCGTGATCTCGCCGGTCATCGCGACATCCGAGCGCACCGGAATGCCGGTCAGCGCCGACACGAACGCCGTCGTCATCGCCGCACCGGCGCTCGGCCCGTCCTTCGGCGTTGCGCCATCGGGCACGTGGATGTGGATGTCGCGCTTCTCGAACAGCTCGTCCTTGATGCCCAGTCGACGGGCGCGCGAGCGCACCACCGAACGGGCCGCCTCGACCGATTCCTTCATCACGTCGCCGAGCGAACCGGTGCGGATGATGTTGCCCTTGCCGGGCATCACCGCCGCCTCGATGGTCAGCAGGTCGCCGCCGACCTCGGTCCACGCCAGACCGACCACCTGGCCGACCTGGTCTTCCTTCTCGGCACGGCCATAGTCGAACTTGCGGACGCCCAGGAAGTCGTTGAGGTTCTCGTCGGTGACGACGACGCGGCCAGCGTACTTCTTCAGCGACAGACCCTTGACCACCTTGCGGCAGATCTTGCTGATCTCGCGTTCGAGCGAGCGCACACCGGCTTCGCGCGTGTAGTAGCGGATGATGCCGCGTAGCGCGCTCTCCGTGACGTCGAGTTCCTCTTCCTTCACGCCGTTGTTCTTGCACTGCTTGGGCAGCAGGTACTTCTGCGCGATGTTGAGCTTCTCGTCCTCGGTGTAGCCGGACAGACGGATCACCTCCATCCGGTCCAGCAGCGCCGGCGGGATGTTCATCGAGTTCGACGTGGCGATGAACATCACGTCGCTGAGGTCGAAATCGAGCTCGATGTAGTGGTCGCTGAAGGTGTGGTTCTGCTCGGGATCGAGCACTTCCAGCAGCGCCGACGACGGGTCGCCGCGGAAGTCCATGCCCAGCTTGTCGATCTCGTCGAGCAGGAACAGCGGGTTGCGCGTGCCCACCTTGGTCAGGCTCTGCAGCACCTTGCCAGGCATCGAGCCGATGTAGGTGCGGCGATGACCGCGGATCTCGGCCTCGTCGCGCACGCCACCTAGCGCCATGCGCACGAACTTGCGTCCGGTCGCGCGCGCCACGCTCTGACCGAGCGAGGTCTTGCCGACCCCCGGGGGGCCGACCAGGCACAGGATCGGCGCCTTGACCTTGTCCACGCGCGCCTGCACCGCGAGGTACTCGAGGATGCGGTCCTTGACCTTGTCGAGGCCGTAGTGGTCTTCGTTGAGCACGTCCTCGGCATTGAGCAGGTCGTGCTTGATCTTGGTCTTCTTCGCCCAGGGCAGGTTGACCAGGGTGTCGATGTAGTTGCGCACCACCGTCGCCTCGGCCGACATCGGCGACATCAGCTTGAGCTTCTTCAGCTCAGCGTCGGCCTTCTTGCGCGCGTCCTTGGGCATCTTGGCGGCGATGATCTTCTTCTCGAGCTCCTCGAGATCCGCACCTTCTTCGCCCTCGCCGAGTTCCTTCTGGATCGCCTTGACCTGCTCGTTGAGGTAGTACTCGCGCTGGCTCTTCTCCATCTGGCGCTTGACGCGGCCGCGGATGCGCTTCTCGACCTGCAGGATGTCGACCTCATGCTCGAGCTGCTCGAGCAGCTTCTCGAGCCGCGCGTTCACGGAGTCGAGATCCAGGATGGCCTGCTTGTTCTCGAGCTTGAGCGGCAGGTGGGCGGCGATCGTATCGGCCAGGCGGCCGGCGTCGTCGATGCCGGCGATCGAGGTCAGGATCTCGGGCGGGATCTTCTTGTTGAGCTTGACGTACTGGTCGAACTGCTGCGTCACGGCACGACGCAGCGCCTCGACTTCCGGCGAGGCTCCCTGCTCGGGCGGGATCGGGGCCACTTCGGCGGTGAAGTACTCGCCGCTGTCGTCAATGCTGACGGTGGTGGCGCGCTGCATGCCCTCGACCAGCACCTTCACCGTGCCGTCGGGCAGCTTCAGCATCTGCAGGATGCTCGAGACGCAGCCGATGTCGAACATGTCGTCCGCCTTGGGTTCGTCCTTGCCGGCGGCCTTCTGAGCCACGAGCATGATCTGGCGGCTGGCTTCCATCGCGGCTTCCAGCGCCTTGATGGACTTGGGGCGGCCGACGAACAGCGGGATCACCATGTGAGGGAACACGACCACATCACGCAGCGGCAACAGCGGCAGCGTGATCGGGTCGGCGGGAAGAACGGGATGTCCGGACATGGAGGCCTCTCTTTCTCAGGCTCAGATGGAGCCCGAGCGGGGAATTGCAAGAAGGGAGCCTGGGGTGGCGGCGACGGTGGCAGGCGGAGCGGTGACGGGCCGGCCTCGGATGCGCCTACGGCCTCAGGCGCTGGCCTTCTGTTCGCGGTAGACCAGCAGCGGCTTGGTGTGTTCTTCGATCGTGTGCTCGTCGAGCACGACCTTCTGGACGCCATCCATGGTGGGCAGATCGAACATGGTGTCCATCAGCGAGTGCTCCATGATCGAGCGCAGCCCGCGCGCTCCGGTCTTGCGGGCCAGCGCCTTCTGGGCGATGGCGGTCAGCGCCGACGGCCGGATCTCGAGCTCGACGCCGTCCATCGCGAACAGCTTCTGGTACTGCTTGACCAGCGCGTTCTTCGGCTCGGTGAGGATCTGCACCATCGCGTCCTCGGTCAGCTCGCCCAGCGTGGCGACCACCGGCAGGCGGCCGACCAGCTCAGGAATCAAACCGAACTTGATCAGGTCCTCGGGCTCGACTTCGCGGAACACTTCGCTGACCTTGCGTTCGGTCTTGCTCTGCACGCTGGCGCCGAAGCCGATCCCCGACTTCTCGGAGCGGTTCTGGATCACCTTCTCGAGGCCGTCGAAGGCGCCGCCGCAGATGAACAGGATGTTGGTGGTGTCGATCTGCAGGAAGTCCTGGTTCGGGTGCTTGCGACCGCCCTGCGGCGGCACGCTGGCCATCGTGCCCTCGACGAGCTTGAGCAACGCCTGCTGCACACCCTCGCCCGACACGTCACGCGTGATGGAGGGGTTGTCGGCCTTGCGCGAGATCTTGTCGATCTCGTCGATGTAGACAATGCCGCGCTGCGCGCGCTCGACCTCGTAGTTGCAGTTCTGCAGCAGCTTCTGGATGATGTTCTCGACATCCTCGCCCACGTATCCGGCCTCGGTCAGCGTGGTGGCATCGGCAATCACGAACGGCACGTTAAGCAGCCGCGCCAGCGTCTGCGCCAGCAGTGTCTTGCCGGAACCGGTGGGGCCGATCAGCAGGATGTTGCTCTTGGCGAGCTCCACGTCCTCCTTCTTGCCCACGCCCTGCACATGCTTGAGGCGCTTGTAGTGGTTGTAGACCGCGACGGCCAGCGTGCGCTTGGCCGGCTCCTGTCCGATCACGTACTGATCCAGACTGGCCTTGATCTCGCCGGGTACCGGCAGATCGCTCTTGGCTGCCTTCGCGTCCCCGCTTTCCGCGGGCACTTCGTCACGGATGATGTCGTTGCAGAGTTCGATGCACTCGTCGCAGATGAACACCGACGGGCCGGCGATGAGCTTCTTCACCTCGTGCTGACTCTTCCCGCAGAACGAGCAATACAGCACTTTTTCGCTGGAGGAGCCTTTTTTCTCGGGCATGGGACGAGCCGTCTGGGGAGTGACAAGAATGATAAGGGAAAAGAAAACGGGGCCTTGGTGTCGAAAAAGGCCCCGTTGCCCACCCAGTTACCCGGCCAGTCGGGTCAGGCGCGCTGCGAAATCACCTTGTCGATCAGGCCGTAGCCGGTGGCTTCCTCGGCCGACATGAAGTAGTCGCGCTCCGAGTCCGCGCGGATCTTCTCCAGGGGCTGGCCGGTGCGCTCGGCCAGGATGCCGTTGAGGCTCTCGCGCAGCTTCAGGATCTCGCGCGCCTGGATCTCGATGTCGGTCGCCTGGCCCTGGGCCCCGCCCGAGGGCTGGTGGATCATCACGCGCGAGTTCGGCAGCGCGAAGCGCTTGCCCTTGGCGCCGGCGGCCAGCAGGAAAGCCCCCATGCTCGCCGCGATGCCCATGCACAGCGTCGACACGTCGGGCTTGATGAACTGCATGGTGTCGAAGATCGACAGACCGGCGCTGACCGAGCCGCCCGGGGAGTTGATGTACAGCGAGATGTCCTTGTCGGGGTTTTCGCTCTCCAGGAACAGCAGCTGCGCCACCACCAGATTGGCGGTCTGGTCGTTGACTGGACCGACCAGGAAGATCACGCGCTCGCGCAGCAGACGGCTGTAGATGTCGTAGGCGCGTTCGCCGCGGCCCGACTGCTCGATGACGACGGGCACCATGCCCAGATTCTGTGTTTCCAGCGCGCTCATGGCACTCCTTGATTCGACGACCTGCTTCAGATGCGGCTTGATTATGTCGCGTCAAGAGCAAGCCTCGAGAGATGGCAAGAAGGCGCCGGCCTCGCGGCACGGCGCCTTCGGAGACAGCGTTGCCGGGTCAGACCATCAACTCGTCGAACGGCAGCTGCTTGTCGCTGACCTTGGCCTTCGACAGCACGAACTCGGTGACGTTGTTCTCGACCACCAGGGCCTCGACCTCGGCCAGGCGCTGCCGGTCGCCGAAGTACCAACGGCGGACCTCCTCGGGCTTCTCGTAGCTCAGCGCCATCTCCTCGATGTGCGCCCCGATCTGCTCGCCCTTGGCCTGCAGCTGGTTCGTGCGCACCAGCTCCGCCACCACCAGGCCCAGGCGCACTCGCCGCTCGGCCTGTTCGTGGAAGATCTCGGCGGGGATCGGCGCCTTGTCGGCGTCCTTGATGCCACGCTGCTTCAGGTCGGCGCGGGCGCCCTCGATCATGCGATCGGTCTCGTTCTGCACCAGCGCCTTCGGCAGGTCGAGGTCGGCCACCTTGATCAGGGCCTCCATCACCGCCGACTTGTTGCGGGCGATCAGGCGGTTCTTGACCTCGCGCTCGAGGTTCTTGCGGATGTCGGCGCGCAGGCCTTCGAGGGTCGGATCCTGGATCCCCAACGACTGCGCGAACGCCTCGTCGACCTCCGGCAGGTGCTGTGCCTCGATCTTGGTCAGCGTCACCAGGAAGTCAGCCTCCTTGCCGGCCACTTCCTTGCCCTGGTAGTCGTCGGGGAACTGCAGCGGGAAGGTCTTGGACTCGCCGGTCTTCATACCGCGCACCGCCTTCTCGAAGGCCTCCAGCATGCGGCCTTCGCCAAGGATGAACTGGAACCCCTCGGCCTTGCCACCGTCGAACGGCACCCCGTCGATCTTGCCCTCGAAGTCGATCGTCACGCGATCGTCGTCGACCGCGCCTTCGCTCGCCGCGCGCTGCGCGAAGGTGCGGCGCTGCTTGCGCAGGATGTCCAGTGTCTTGTCGATCGCGGCATCGGTCACCTCGGTGCTCACGCGGTCGATCTCGGTGGCCGACAGGTCGCCGATCTTCACGTCCGGATAGACCTCGAAGGTCGCATCGAAGGCCAGCTCGCCTTCGGGCGCACCTTCCTTCTCGGAGATACGCGGCGCGCCGGCGACGCGCAGCTGCGCCTCGTTGGCGGCCTTGCTGAAGGCCTCGCCGACCTTGTCGTTCATCACCTCGTACTGGACCGAGTAGCCATAGCGTTGCGCCACCACGCTCATCGGCACCTTGCCGGGGCGGAAGCCGTCGGCCTTGACCGTCTTGGCGAGGCGCTTCAGGCGCGTTTCGACCTCGTTCTTGATCGTGTCGGCCGACAGGATGAGGGTGATGCGGCGCTCGAGCTTCTCGAGGGTTTCGACGGTGACAGCCATGATCTGTACTCTCTCGCTGGACTGAAGGATGCGTGTGGTGCGCGGGGCGGGACTCGAACCCGCACACCCTTGCGGGCGTCAGGACCTAAACCTGGTGCGTCTACCAATTTCGCCACCCGCGCTGGAAATTGAACAAGGGCCCGCCGGCCCTTGTCGTCGAGTTCGGTCGAGTTCGGTGCACCGCTTCGCCGGGGCCCCGATTCGGACGACCGGAGATTTTAGCCGGCTTCCAGTTCGGGCGCCGGACCCTGAACCACGCCGCATACATCGCCGGCAGGGCCAGCAACGTCAGTGCGGTGGCGACGATCAGCCCGCCCATGATCGCCACCGCCATCGGCCCCCAGAACACGCTGCGGGTCAGCGGGATCATCGCCAGCACCGCGGCGGCGGCCGTCAGCACGATCGGGCGGAAGCGCCGCACCGCCGACTCCACGATGGCCGTCCAGGCCGGGATGCCACGGGCGCGATCCTGCTCGATCTGGTCGATCAGGATCACCGAGTTGCGCATGATCATGCCGCTCAGCGCGATCACACCCAGCAATGCGACGAAGCCGAACGGCCGCCCCAGCAGCAGCAGCGCGGCCGCCACCCCGGCAATGCCCAGCGGACCGGTCAGGAACACGAGCACCGCGCGGCTGAAGCTGTGCAGCTGCAGCATCAGCAGCGTGAACATGATGAACAGCATCAGTGGCGCCCCGGCGGCGATCGACCCCTGGCCCTTGCTGCTCTCTTCCACCGCGCCGGCGATCTCGATCGTGTAGCCCGGCGGCATGCGCCGGCTCAGCTGTTCGAGCTGTGGCCACAGCTGCGCCGTCACGGTGGCGCCCTGCAGGCCTTCGGCCACGTCGCCCTGCACGGTGACGGCGTAATGCCGCCCCTCTCGCCACAGCACGCCCGGCTCCCAGGTGAAACCGACCTTGGCGATCTGGGCCAGGGGGATCGAGCGGCCACTAGTGGTCGGGACGTAGCCATTGGCCAGGTCGGTGAGCGCGTTGCGCTCGTCGGCCGGCTGGCGCAGCACGATGTCGATCAGCCGGTCGCCCTCGCGGTACTGGCCCACCGTGCTGCCGGTCAGCACCGTGCGCGAGGCCTGGGCGATGGCCTGGCTGGTGACGCCGAGCGCGCGGGCCTTGTCCTGGTCCACCTCGAGGTGCAGCACCTTCACCGACTCGTTCCAGTTGTCGTTGACGCCGCGCATGCTGGCGTTGCCGCGCAGGATGGCCTTGGCCTCGTCGGCCCACTGCCGCACCGCCTGGACGTCGTCGCCGATCACCCGGAACTGCACCGGATAGGGCACCGGCGGCCCGTTGGGCAGCAACTTGACCCGCCCGCGCACCTCAGGGAATTCTTCGGCCAGCAGCGCCGGTAGCTTCTGGCGCAGCGTCTCGCGCACCGCCAGGTCCTTGGGCAGCAGGATGAACTGCGACACATTGGTCTGCGGAAACACGAAGTCGAGCGGCAGGTAGAAGCGCGGCACACCCGAACCGACCCAGGTGGTCACGGCTTGGACCCCGGGCTCGCGCATCAGGCGGGCCTCGAAGCGCCTGGCAACGTCCTCGCTGGCCGCATAGGAGGCGCCCTCCGGCAGCCACAGGTCGACCAGGATCTCCGGGCGGCTCGAGTCGGGGAAGAACTGCTGCTGCACCCGCCCCATGCCGACGATGCCGAGCGCAAACACCAGCAGCGTCACGCCGATGGTCAGCCAGCGGTGCGCCACGCACCAGTTGAGGAGCGCCCGAAAGCGCGTGTAGAACGGTGTGTCGAACAGCTCGTGCGCGGCCTCGCCCGCCGTGTGCGGCCTGGCCTTGAGCAGCAGCAGTCCGAGGTAGGGCACGAAGTACACCGACACCGCCCAGGAAATCAGCAGCGCTGCCGTGGTCACGGCGAAGATCGCGAACGTGTACTCGCCCGTCACCGACTTCGCCAGCCCGATCGGCAGGAAGCCGGCGGCGGTGATGAGCGTGCCGGTCAGCATCGGCTTCGCGGTCAGTTCGTAGGCGAAGGTGGCGGCGCGGACCTTGTCGTAGCCCTCCTCGAGCTTCCTCACCATCATCTCGACGGCGATGATGGCGTCGTCGACCAGCAGGCCCAGCGCGATGATCAGCGCGCCGAGCGAGATCTTGTGCAGGCCCACGCTCCAGTAGTACATCGTGATGAAGGTGATCGCCAGAACGAGCGGAATCGTGATGGCCACCACCAGCCCGGGTCGCACGTCGATGCGCAGCGGCCTGGAGTGCAGGCCCAGCGCGATGAAGCTCACCGCCAACACGACCACCACCGCCTCGATCAGCACCCGAACGAACTCGCCCACCGAACGCGACACCGCCTGCGGCTGGTCCTGGATCTGAGACAGCTCCACACCCATCGGCAGGTCGGCCTGGATCTTCGCGGTGGCCGCTTGCAGGTTCTTGCCGAGCTCGATGATGTCGCCACCGCGCGACATCGAGATGCCCAGCGCGATCACCGGGCGTCCCTGGTGGCGAACCTTGATGCTCGGCGGGTCCACGTAGGCGCGCTGGATGGTCGCGATGTCGCCGAGCCGCAGGCTGCTGGCCGCGCCGGTGCTCGCATTGACCGCGCGGATCGGGAAGGCGCGCAGTTCGTCGATCGAGTTGAACTGACCGCCGATGCGCACCTGCACCGTCTGCCCGGCGACGTGGAAGGCGCCCGCGCCCTCCACCGCGTTCTGCGCGCCCAGCTGGGCCAGTACCGCGTTCAGGTCGATGCCCAGCTGCACCAGCCGCTTCTGCGGGATCTCGACGTACACCTTCTCGGCCTGCACGCCGAACAGCTCGACCTTCGCCACGTCGGGCACCCGCAGCAGCCGTGTGCGCAGCGACTCGGCATGCTGGCGCAGCTCCTCGTCGCTGAAGCCATCGGCCGTCAGCGCGTAGATCGAGCCATAGACGTCGCCGAACTCGTCATTGAAGAACGGGCCCTGCACGCCGGAGGGCAACTGGCCGCGCGCGTCGCCCAGCTTCTTGCGCGCCTGGTACCAGACGTTGGGTACCTCGCGCGCCGGCGACGAGTCCTTGATCTGCAGCAGCGTCAGCGACTCGCCGGGCTTGGTGTAGCTGCGAATCTTGTCGGCATAGGGCACCTCCTGCAGCGTGCGCTCGATCTTGTCGGTCACCTGCTCGGCCATCTGCTGCGCGGTCGCACCGGGCCAGAAGGCCTGCACCACCATCACGCGGAAGGTGAACGGAGGATCCTCGTCCTGTCCCAGCTGAAAGTAGGCCACGAAGCCCAGCACCATCAGCACCACCATCAGGTAGCGTGTCAGCGCGGCATGCTCGAGTGCCCAGCGCGAGACATTGAAGCGATCGGCAGCGGGTGCGTCCATCACGGCCTCGGACTCAGTGAGTCACCGCGGTCACGGCCGACGCGGCGGCGGCGGCCGCGCCCGGCTCGGCGTAGCGCTTGACCTTCTGGCCCGGAGTCAGCAGGTGGACGCCGGCAGTCACCACCTCCTGGCCCGGCACCAGGCCGGCCGTCACGATGACCGCATTGCCCTCGGCGCCGCTGGCCTGCACCGGCTGGGCCCGCACCGTCATGCTCTGCGCATCGAGCAGCCATACTGAGGTCTTGCCCTGCAATTCCACCAGCGCGCTGAGAGGCAGCTTGATGACGCCGGCGATCCGAGGCGTCTCGATCATCACCGCCGCCGTCTGTCCGAGCTTGACCTCGGCACGCCCCACGTCCGCCTTGACCAAGAAGGTGCGCGTGGCGGCATCGGTGGCCGCGGCGATCTCGCGCACGGTCGCCGGCAGCAACTCCGACGAACCCCAGAGCTGGACCTTCACCGCGCCGGGCTTGCCTACCAGCGCCCGCACCAGCGCCAGCTTGTCCTCGGGGATCGAGAACACCGCGTCGCGTGGCCCGTCCTGGGCCAGTCGCAGCACGGCCGCCCCAGCCGCCATCACCTGGCCGGGCTCGGCCTCCACCGCCGTGATGACGCCCGCCGCATCGGCCCGCAGCACCGCATAGTCGGCCTGGTTGCCCTGCACGGCCGACTGGGCACGGGCCTGGTCGAGCGCGGCGCGCGCCGCCTTCAGCGTGGCGTCGCGACGCTCGAGCTCGGCTGCACTGATGAAGCCCCGGGCCAGCAGTTCCTGGTAGCGCCGGTGGTCGGCCGCGGCGAGGTCATGGCTGGCCTGCGCCGACGACAGGGCCGCACGCGCACTGTCTTCGCCGAGCCGCAGATCGCGGGGATCGAGCCGAGCGAGCACCTGGCCGGCCTTGACGCTGTCGCCCAGATCGACATCGCGCCGCAGGATCTTGCCACCGACACGAAAGCCGAGCCGCGACTCGATGCGCGCCTTCACCTCGGCGGCGAACTCGTAGCGACCGCCGGCCACGTCGCCCGCAGCGGTGAGCGTGCGGACGGCGCGCACCGGCTCGGGCGCCGGCTCGTGCCTCGAACAGGCCAGCAGGAACAGGGCACACAGCGGCATCACGGCGAGGCGGACGCGGCGAGAGAACGGCAGGCGCATGTCGAACCCTTGAACGTCAGGTGGACGGGACGGGAATGGACTCCCGGCGCCGTGGAACGGAGCTCCGGAAGATTTAATGACCGACTGGTCAGTAATATACGGGTCGGTCGCAGGGCCTGTCAACGCGACGTCCGTCCCGGCTCACTGCGCGCCGCCGGCGTGGACAATGCGGCCGCACGCCAGCATGCAGGCCCCGATGAGCGTCGATCACTACGAGAACTTTCCTGTCGCCTCGCTGCTCTGCCCACCGGCCCTGCGGCCGGCCGTGACGGCGATCTACCACTACGCCCGCACGGCGGACGATCTGGCCGACGAGGGCGATGCGCCCGCCGCGCAGCGGCTCGCCGACCTGGCGGCTTACCGCGCCGACTTGCATGCCGTCGCCGCCGGCGCGGCGGTCTCGCCACGCTGGGCCGCCGTGTTCGAGCCGCTGTCCGTCGCGATCGCGAAGCACGCGTTGCCGCTGCCGCTGCTGGAGGATCTGCTCGACGCCTTCGTGCAGGACGTGGTCCAGACCCGCTACTCCGACCGCGCCGAACTGCTGGACTACTGCCGCCGCTCGGCCAATCCAGTGGGACGGCTGCTGCTGCACCTGTACGGCGTGCAGGACGCTGACAGCCTGCAGCGCTCCGATGCGATCTGCAGCGCGCTGCAGCTCATCAATTTCTGGCAGGACCTGAGCATCGACCTGCCGCGCGGCCGGCTCTACATTCCGCTCGACCAGTGCGCTGCCCACGGCGTCGACGAGGCCGCGCTGTTCCTGCAGCACGACAGCGTCGCCAGCCGGGCACTGGTGCAGGCGCAATGCGCCTGGACGCGCGGGCTGATGCTGAGCGGCGCGCCGCTGGTCCACCGGCTGCCGGGCCGGGCCGGCTGGGAACTGCGCGGCGTGGTGCAGGGCGGCCTGCGCATCGTCGACAAGATCGAGGCCCTGCAGTTCGCCACGCTGCGCCGGCGGCCGCGGCTGCGGGCGCTGGACGGACCGCTGATCGCCTGGCGCGCCTTCCGCATGCGTGCACGCGCCTGACGGAGCACGGTGCGGCCCGCGGCCGATGTGACAATCTCCTGAATCACCGCACCGACTCGCCCGCCCCGCCCTCGCCCCATGACGCCCCAACAGTACGTGCAGGACAAGGCCGCTGCGAGCGGGTCGAGCTTCTACTACGCCTTCCTGTTCCTGCCACCGGCGCGCCGCGCCGCCATCACCGCGTTCTACGCGTTCTGCCGCGAGGTCGACGATGTCGTCGACGAAGTCTCCGACCCCGGCGTCGCGGCCACCAAGCTGGCCTGGTGGCGCAAGGAGGTGGCCGAGGCCTTCGCCGGTCAGGCGCACCACCCGGTCCTGCAGGCCCTGATGCCGCACGTGGCCGACTACGGCATCCGTGCCGAGCACCTGAGCGCCGTGATCGACGGCTGCGAGATGGACCTCACCCAGACGCGCTACCTCGACGACGTGACGCTGCAACGCTACTGCCACCTGGTGGCCGGCGTGGTCGGCGAGGTCGCTGCCAGCATCTTCGGCTGCGAGCCCGGGCGCCCGCTGAGCGAGGGCACGCGACGCTATGCCCACACCCTGGGCCGCGCCTTCCAGCTCACCAACATCATCCGCGACGTCGGCGACGATGCGCGCCGCGGCCGCATCTACCTGCCGGTGAGCGAGTTGCAGCGCTTCGACGTGAAGGCGCACGAGCTGCTCAAGCGCGAGGCGCCCTGGGGCTACAGCGAGCGCTTCACCTCGCTGATGAAGTTCCAGGCCGAGCGCGCGCACCGGTCCTACGACGAGGCGTTCGCGGCGCTGCCCGCCGACGAGCGCCGTGCACAGCGGCCAGGCCTGATGATGGCGGAGATCTACCGCACGCTGCTGCGCGAGATCGAGGCCACCGGCTTCCAGGTGCTGCACCAGCGCACCGCGCTGACCCCGCTGCGCAAGCTGTGGCTGGCGTGGAAAACCAACTGGCGTGAAAGGTGACCCCCCGTTGCGGCTGCGCCGCTCCCCCCCAGGGGGCGACGCTGGCGGACCGGCGAAGCCGGATCCGCGGCGTCTGCGCGATGGCCTCGGTTTTCCTCCTGAGGGTGGCTGGTTAGACCCCATCACCGAAGTGTTCGCATGACGTCGGCGCTGCGGGTTGCGATCGTCGGGGGCGGATGGGCCGGGCTGGCCGCAGCGGTCGAGGCGAGCGCGCTCGGCCACCAGGTCACGCTGGCCGAGATGGCGCCGTCGCTGGGCGGTCGCGCGCGGCGCCTGCCCGCGTCGGTCGACGGCCTGGCGCTCGACAACGGCCAGCACATCCTGATCGGCGCATACAGCGCGACGCTGTCGCTGCTGCGGACGGTCGGGGTCGATGAGCGCACGGTCTTGCAGCGCAGACCCCTCACCCTGATCGATGCGCAAGGACATGGCCTGTCCCTGCCGCGCGGGCCGGCGCTGCCCGGCTTCGTGCGCGGCGTGCTGTCTGCCCGGGGCTGGTCGCTGCGCGAGCGGATGGCGCTGCTGTGCACGACCGGCGGATGGCTGCTGCGCGGCTTCCGTTGCGACGAACGCCTGACGGTCGCGGACCTCACGGCCTCGTTGCCCGCCACGCTGCGCCGAGCCCTGATCGAACCGCTGTGCGTCGCCGCGCTCAACACGCCGGCGCAGCAGGCGAGCGCGCAGGTGTTCCTGCGCGTGCTGCGGGACGCACTGTTCGCCGGCCCCGGCGCCTCGGACCTGCTGCTGCCGCGCGTGGACCTCGGCGCGCTGTGGCCCGACGCCGCCGCAACGTGGCTGCGCACCCGCGACGCGG
>NZ_AZND01000040.1:0-23588 GCF_000576205.1 Methylibium sp. T29
CTCGGCGCCGGTTGCGGCCACGACGGCTGCGCTCGCCCGATTCGTCGCCGGCCGCCGCCCCCGATTCGCCGGATCCGGCCGCTTCGGTCGGTTCGTTGTCGGCGGCTGTTCCTTCGGCCGCTTCCGCGGCAGCCGGCGCTGAGACCGGTACAGGTCGCTCGATCGGGGCCGGTCGGGCTTCGGCCGCCGCCGGCGCATCAGCCGCCACGGGCGACGCGACGGCTTCGGACGACTCCGCGACAGCCACATCGGCCTTGGGCTTGCGCCGCCGCGGGGTCTTCGGTGCCGCTGTGTCCGCATCGGCTTCGACGGCCGCCGTCACCTCCACGGCTGCCGTGCTCTCGGCCGCTGGCGTCGCCGCCTTGCGCGTGCGTCGCTTGACCGGCGCTGCAGCGGCGCTGTCGTCGCCGGTGGGCGGCGTGGCATCGGGCTGCGTATCGCTGGGCGGAGTGTCGTTCGAATTCATGTCTGGGTTTCCGTGCCGGCGTCGGCCGGCGGCGTGGGAAGTTCTGCGGTCGAGGAGAGAGCCTCCGATGCAGCCATGGGGATGGCTGCGTCGACAGCCTCGTCGTCGTCCGCGGCCGCTTCGTCCGAAGCCTCGAGCGGCTCCGGCGAAATGGCATCGAGGCCCGGCTGCGGGAGCCCGGGATCGTCCTCCCCCGGCAAGGCCGCATCGGCGGGGGCATCGAGCAGCGATACCTGGCCCGGCAAGGCGTCGACGAGCATCGTCACCGCTGGCGCGCCGTCGAGGGCGGGCAACTGCTCGAGCGTGGCGAGGCCGAGGTCGTCGAGGAACTGCCGCGTCGTCGCGAACAGCGCCGGCCGCCCCGGCGTTTCGCGGTGGCCGATCGCCTCGATCCAGCCGCGGTCCTCGAGCTGCTTGAGCAACTGGCTGTTGACGGTGACGCCGCGGATGTCCTCGATGTCGCCACGCGTCACGGGCTGGCGGTAGGCAATGATTGCCAGCGTCTCGAGCGTCGCGCGGGTGTAGCGCGGCGGCTTCTCGGGGTGCAGGCGATCGAGGTACTCGCGCAGCTCCGGACGGCTCTGGAAACGCCAGCCATTGGCCACCGCCACGAGCTCGACGCCACGGTCCTCCCAGTCGCGCGCCAGCTCGTCGAGCAGGATGCGCAGGGTGTCGGGGCCGAGTTGGTCATCGAACAGCGTGCGCAACTCGCGCAGCGGCAGCGGCTGCTGCGCGCAGATGAGCGCCGTCTCGAGGACGCGCTTTGCATCCTGTGTGTTCATCGAATCCGTCTGTCGTCTTGGCCGACTGGGGAGCCGGCGTGCAAGGGAACCGGGGTGCCTTCCGTGTGCTGTCTGCACTGCAGGTGCGGCGAGTGTCTCGGCCGCAGAGGCCGGCCGGAGCCGGGGTGTGGCTGAACTCGGGGGGGACCTGCGGTGGTCGGAGCCGGTCGAGCCGCCTTCGGCCACCGGCAAGGGCTGCATCAGCCCTGCGCGCCGATTGTATCTGTATCGTGGCCGGGCGCGTGCGACCCGCCCACGATCTGCTGCCAGGCCGCGCGCAGGTCGTCGGGCGGGACGGCGCTGAACTCGATCGGCTGCAGGCTCGCCGGATGGACGAAGCCCAGCCGGTGCGCATGCAGCGCCTGTCGCGTCAGGCCGAGTCCGGGACGGCCACCGTACAGCGCGTCGGCCAGCAGGGCATGTCCTCGCGAGGCCATGTGCACCCGGATCTGGTGCGTGCGGCCGGTGTGGAGCGTGCAGCGCACCGCGCTGACGGCGTCGCGCACCGCGATCAACTCGACATCGGTGCGCGCCGTCCGGCCGCCCGCCAGCACGGCCATCTTGATGCGCGACACCGGATCGCGACCGATCGGCGCGTCGATGCTGAAGACCGCCTGGCGCAGCACACCGTGCACCAGGGCCAGGTACTCGCGATGCACCTCCCGCGCGGCGATCGCGCGCACCAGTGACGTCATGGCCGGCAGCGTCTTGGCCACCACCATCAGGCCGCTGGTGTCCTTGTCGAGCCGGTGCACGATGCCGGCCCGCGGCAGCGCCGCCGCGCCGGCGTGATGCGCCAGCAGGCCGTTGAGCACGGTGCCCGACCAATTGCCGGGCGCCGGGTGCACCACCAGGCCGGCCGGCTTGTCGATGACCAGCAGATGGGCGTCCTCGAACACCACCGACAGCGCCACCGGCTCGGGCCGGAAGGCCTGGCTCTCCGGCGTGGGCAGCAGCGTGATCTCGATCTGCTGCCCCGCGCTGACGCGCCGTGCACGGGCGGTGACGGTCTGCCCGTCGATGCGGACCTGCCCGCCCTCGATCAGCGTCTGCAGGTGGTTGCGGGAGAACTCGCCCGCCAGCGTCGCGAGCCAGCGATCGAGGCGCTCGCCGTGCGCGTCGGCATCGACCCGCGCCTGGCGTTGCTCGGCATCGCCTGCCAGCAGTTCGGCGGGCTCGTCGGCCTCGGCCGGCTCGGTGGCCACGGTCTGGCGCAAGGGAGCACCCATATAATTTTGCTGTTCCTTCAACTGCGGCCGCCCCGGCGCCGCCTGCTGGTGATGACCGCGATGCGTATGAGCTCTGCCGCCGGATGGCGCGCGACCCTGGCCGTGGTGCTGGCGGCCGCCAGCATCGGACTGATCGGATGTGCCGGCGGCCCGAAGGACGAGTTTGCCGGCAAGAGCACCGACAAATTGTACGAAGAGGCGCGCGACGAAGCCGCCAACGGCAACTGGGAGCGCGCCTCCAAGCTGTACGAGAAGCTCGAGGCGCGCACCGCCGGCACCCAGCAGGCGCAGCAGACGCAGATCGACCTCGCCTACGCGTACTACAAGACGAACGAAAAAGCTCAGGCGCTGTCGACGATCGAACGCTTCATCAAGCTGCATCCCAGCAGCCCGGCGATCGACTATGCCTATTACCTGCAGGGCCTGATCAACTTCAACGAGAACCTCGGCCTGCTCGGCGGGCTGGCACGCCAGGATCTCTCCGAACGCGACCAGCAGGCCGCGCGCGACGCCTACCAGAGCTTTCGCCAGCTCACGCTGCAGTTCCCCAATTCCAAGTACACGCCGGATGCGCAGCTGCGCATGAACTACATCGTCAACACGCTGGCCACCTACGAGGTCCACGTGGCGCGCTACTACTACCGCCGCGGCGCCTACGTGGCCGCGGCCAACCGCGCCCAGCAGGCCGTGCAGGAATTCCAGCGCGCTCCTGCGACCGAGGAGGCGCTCTACATCCTGGGCATCAGCTACGACAAGCTCGGCCTGACCGAACTGCGCGACGATGCCCAGCGTGTGCTGCAGACCAACTTTCCGGAATCGCGCTATGTGAAGGACGGCTTCGAGACGGCCGACAAGCCCTGGTGGCAGATCTGGTGATCAGGCGGCCGGGCCCACGGCGCTGATCCCGCCGCCTCAAGCCCAGGCCGACGCCGCCTTCGATATCTCGGCCAACCACGCCAGCGCCTGCGCTTCCTCGCGCAGCACCTGCATCGGCGGCAAAGCGGCCCTCATGCGCTGTCCATAGCCCATCGTGCCCATGCGGGGGTCGCACACGACCAGCAGACCGCGATCGCTCTCGCTGCGGATCAGCCGGCCGGCACCCTGTTTCAGCGAGACCGCAGCCTCGGCCACGAAGTAGTCGTTGAAGGGGTTGCGCCCCTCGCTCTCGAGCCGCTTCACGCGCGCCTCGACCAGCGGATCGTTCGGCGGCGGGAACGGCAGCTTGTCGATGATCACGCACTGCAGTGCCTCGCCGGGCACGTCGATGCCTTCCCAGAAGCTCTGCGAACCGACCAGCACCGCGCGCGGCGTGTCGAGGAAGCGCTGCAGCAGCTGGCGCTTGGGCACGCTGCCCTGCATCAGCACGGTGATCGGCTCCGCATCGCCCTCGAAGTCGGACTGCAGCGCCTCGCCCACGCCGGACAGCGCACGCAGGGTCGTCGTCAGCACGAAGGTGCGCCCCCCCGCGGCCCGCGCGCAGGCCGCCGCCAGGCGTGCAACCGCCGCCGTGTGGCCCGGCTCGTTCGGCTTCGGGAAACGCGTGGGGACGTAGAGCCGCGCGTGCATCGGGTAGTCGAAGGGGCTGTCGACGCGCAGCGTGCGCGCCGTCTCCAACCCGGCCTGCTCGGTGAACCAGGTGAGCCGCTCGTCGGCTCCGAGCGTGGCCGACGTGAAGATCCAGGCCTTGGGCGCCGCCGCGATCTGCTCGCGCATCGCGTCGCGCACGTCGAGCGGTGATTCCACCAGCCGCAGCCCCTGCGGTGTGAGGTCGATCCAGCGCACGCGCCCCGGCTCGGCCTCGAGCCCGAAGCCGGCGGCGCGGGCGGCCAGCGTCGACGCCCGCTCCGCGAGCTTGGCCAGATCGGGTGACATCTCCGCCACGACGTCGAGCGCGTCGGCCGCACTCCGGCAGGCCTGCCCCAGCGCGGCGAGTGTCTCGATGAAGTCGGCCCGGTCGGCGCGATCGCCCCAGCGCAGCTTGAGGCTGCCGCGCACCTCGCGAAGGGGCCCGTTGGCCGCGAGGCGCAGATCGCGCGCCGCGCGGTCGCATCTTGCCGCCAGGTCCTGCCAAGCTGCAGGCCGCGCGCCTGCGCCAGCCCGACGGCCAGCATGTCGCGCGCGAAATCGACCACCTGGGCGCTGCCCAGCGTGCTGCCGAGGAAGGCCACGCCCGCCTCGGCAAGCTGATGCGCTTCGTCGAACACCGCCACGTCCACGGAAGGCAGCAGCTCTGCCATGCCGGTGTCGCGCAGCGACAGGTCGGCGAAGAAGAGGTGGTGGTTGACCACCACCAGGTCGGCCGCCATCGCCTCGCGGCGGGCCTTCATCACGTGGCAGCCGCGGTATTCCGGGCATTCGCTGCCGAGGCAGTTCTCGCGCGTCGAGGTCACCAGCGGGATCACCGACGAGCGCTCGTCCAGGCCTTCGAGCTCGGCCAGGTCGCCGCTCACGGTGCGCTGCGCCCACTGCTCGATCTTCGCCAGCGTGCGCGCCGCATAGCGGTCGGGCAGCGCCGTCGTCTCCCGGGCCAGCACCAGCCGCTGCAGGCACAGGTAGCTGCCGCGTCCCTTCAGCAAGGCCACGCTGACCGGCAGGGCCAGCACCTCGCGCAGCCGCGGCAGATCGCGCAGGAAAAGCTGGTCCTGCAGGCTCTTGGTCGCGGTGCTGATCAGCGTGCGATGCCCGGCCAGCAGCGCAGGGACCAGGTAGGCGAACGTCTTGCCGACGCCTGTGCCGGCCTCGGCCACCAGCACCTCGCGCGCATCGATCGCATCGGCCACGGCTGCGGCGAGCTCCAACTGGGCGCCGCGCTCGCGGTACTGCGCATCAGCCCGCTGCAGCGGACCGCCGAACGCGAATGCCGCACTCACCGCCTTCTGCAGTTCGCTGCGCATGCCGTTGGCCGGGCTCATGAGCGCCCCGCGCTCACGGCCGCCGGCCGCTCCCGATCCCCCGCGGGGATGTCGCCCGCCTTCGGGCGGCCGTGCATCGACCTCATGCCGGCTCGGGCGGGCTGAGGCGCATTTCCAGTGTGGCGATCTGGTCCCGCAAGGCCAGGCGGCGCTTCTTGAGACGCCGCAGCGTCAGTTCGTCGAGGGGCCGCTCGACGGACGCCTGGTCGATCAGGCTGTCGAGGTCGCCGTGCTCGATGCGCAATTCGATGAGCCGGCGTTGCGGTGAATGCAGGTTGTCGTCCATCGGGGGTTGCACCGCCGCAATCTGGATGTCAACAGGCCTTGATGCCGATGCAAGCCTGCCATTGGTTCGCATGGCAATGAAGATTATAGTTTTCGGATGAGTACTGCGCCCCCAGGTTATCGACTTGCCGCCGCCACCGGCCTGCACCGCGGCGATCGCGCGTACCAGCAGGATCAGGTCGGCGTGCTGCCGCACCCACGGGTGCCGGGCTGCGTACTGGCCGTCGTCGCCGATGGCATGGGCGGCAAGAGCGGCGGGCGCAAGGCCGCCGACCAGGTGCTGCTCACCGCCCAGCAACTGTTCGAGCGCTACACGCCGACCCGCGACACACCCGCCGAGACGCTGAAGCAGCTCGTGCTCGAGTCGCACCTGATGATCAAGCTCACGGCGATCACCGCCGAGGAAGAACCGCACAGTACGCTGGCGGCTTTCCTGATCAGCGCCACACGCGCCTGCGACGTGATCCATGCCGGCGACTCGCGCGTCTACCACTTCCGCGGCGCAGAGCTGGTCAGCCGCACCGTGGACCACTCGTTCGTGCAGCGCCTGGTCGATGAAGGCCAGATCACCGAGGATGAGGCGAACACGCACCCGCAATCGAACCTGCTGACCGGCTGCCTCGGCACGCAGCAGGACCCGCCGCTGACGCTGAGCCACATCCCGTCGCTGGAAATCGGCGACACGCTGTTGGCCTGCAGCGACGGCTTGTGGCACTACTTCACGCCGCGCGAGCTTGGTGCGATCGTGCACACGCTGTCACCGCGCGAGGCCAGCGAGATGCTGGTCGGCAAGGCCCGGCATCGGGCCCGCGGGGGTGGCGACAACCTGTCGCTGGCGCTGGTGCGCGTCGAAGCGCTGGGCTGAAAGGGCTCCCTCGGCGGTTGAACGGCGCTGCCAAGTTGCAGGCGGACGCAGCCCCGCTGTCACTCAGGGTGCCGACGCACTCTCGACCGGCGGCAGCGGTGCAGCGGGCGGCTTGCGCGATGCGGCCCTCTGCGCCGCTGCCTCCTGACGCGCCTTGACTTGGCTCTGCCGGTTCTCGTATTCAGTGCGCGAGCGCTGCTCGTCGGCGCGCCGCTGGGCGGTGTCGAGAGGCCGCGCGGGCGCAGGCGTATGCGTTGCCGCGCGCGTCGGCGTACGGATCGCCGCGCTGGCGGGTTCGAAGGGGATCAGCGGCGCCGATGCGCGCTCCTCGCGGTCACGCGCCTGGCGCGCCTGCTTCGCGTCGATGCGCTGCTGACGGGCCGCAGCCCGCCGCGTCCGCTCCGCGTCGTCAAGTGCCGCCTCGCGAGTGCTCAGGCGCTTCAGCGCGTCTCGGCGCTGCGTCTTGGCAGTGTCGACGCAAGCCGTCACGAGAAAACGCTGCGAGCATTCGCGCTCCTGCTCCGCAAAATCGCGCTCGACTTGCCGACGCTCGGCGGACAGGCGCTCTCGCTGTGCCTTGTCCGAATCCCCTGTCGCGCCCCGCGAAGGGAATGCCGCGCCAAACGTCGCCACGGCGACGGCGCAGGAGATCAGGCAGCCGGCGAGCTGTGCTCTCATCACGTCAAGCTCGTATCGACATCTCGCCGCGACAGCGCCAGAAACTCGGCCGACTGCATCTCGGTCAAGCGAGACACGGTGCGCGGAAATTCATGGGCCAGCGGCCCGTCGGTGTAGAGCTGTTCGGGCGGCGCGGCGGCGGATATCACGAGTTTCACGCGCCGATCGTAGAGCACGTCGACCAGCCACGTGAAGCGCCGCGCCTCGGACGCCAGCCGGGGCGGCATCTCGGGCACGTCGGACAGCAGCACGGTATGGAACTGCGAGGCCAGTTCGAGGTAGTCGTTCTGCGAGCGCGGGCCGCCGCACAGGGTCTTGAAGTCGAACCACACCACCCCCCCGGCGCGCCGACGCGCACGGATCGTCCGCTGCTCGATGTTCAGCACCGGATCCTCGTCCTTGGCCTCGGCGAGGCGCTCGAAGGTCTCGGTCAGCGCTCCGTCGGCCTCCGGTCCGAGCGGTGTGTGGTAGAGCGCCACCCCCTCCAGCGTGCGCTGGCGGTAGTCGACCCCGGCGTCGACATTGATCACCTCCAGCCTGTCCTTGAGCAGTTCGATCGCCGGCAGGATCCGGTCGCGATGCAGGCCGTTGGGATAGAGCGCGTCGGGGCGGAAGTTGGACGTCGTGACGATGCTGACGCGGTTGGCGAACAGTGCCGCCAGCAGGCGGTGCAGGATCATCGCGTCGGTCACGTCGGCGACGTGGAATTCGTCGAAGCAGATCAACCGGAAACGCCGCGCGATCCGGCTGCCCAGTTCGTCCAGCGGGTCGGCCGTGCCCTTGAGCTCCTGCAGTTCGCGATGCACCTCGCGCATGAACTCGTGGAAGTGCAGCCGCGTCTTGCGCACCAGCGGCACCGACTGGAAGAAGCAGTCCATCAGGAAGCTCTTGCCGCGCCCGACGCCACCGTACATGTAGACGCCGCGCGGAATCGGCGGCCGGCGCAGCAGCTTGCTCACCGCATTGCTGCGGCGTGCCTTGTAGTCGATCCACTCGTTCTCGCAGCGCTCCAGCGCGTCGAGCGCACGCAACTGCGCGTCGTCGGCCCGGTAGCCGCGCTCGGAAAGCGTCTCACCGAACAGTTGGCGGACCGTCATGGCTGTCGGCCCGCGCCGTTCAGAAGTTCAGCGTGCGCTTGTCCACGGCCAGGGCGGCCTCCTTGGTCGCTTCCGACAGCGACGGATGCGCGTGGCAGATGCGGGCAATGTCCTCGGCACTGGCCTTGAACTCCATCGCCACCACCGCCTCGGCGATCAGTTCGCTGGCCATCGGCCCGACGATGTGCACGCCGAGGATCTCGTCGGTCGCAGCGTCCGCCAGGAACTTCACCATGCCGGTCGTGTCGCCGAGCGCACGCGCACGGCCATTGGCCAGGAACGGGAAGGTTCCGGCCTTGTAGGCGCGGCCGGCCGCCTTGAGCTGCTGCTCGGTCTGGCCGACCCAGGCGATCTCCGGGCTGGTGTAGATGACCCAGGGGATGGTGTTGAAGTTGACGTGTCCATGCTGGCCGGCAATGCGCTCCGCGACCGCCACACCCTCTTCTTCCGCCTTGTGGGCGAGCATCGGGCCGCGCACCACGTCGCCGATGGCCCACACCTTCGGCAAGTTGGTGCGGCAGTCGTCGTCGACCACGATCGCGCCGCGCTCGTCGAGCTTCAGCCCCACCGCTTCGGCGTTCAGGCCGGTGGTGTTGGGCACGCGGCCGATCGACACGATCAGCTTGTCGACCTCCAACGTCTTGGCATCGCCCTTGGCGCTGGTGTAACTGACGCTGACGCCCTTCTTGTCCTTCTTGACTTCGCTGATCTTCACGCCCAGCTCGATCTTCAGGCGCTGCCTCATGAAGGCCTTCTGGGCTTCCTTGGCGATCTGTTCGTCGACCGCGCCCAGGAAGGTCGGCAGCGCTTCCAGCACCGTCACCTCGGCGCCCAGGCGGCGCCACACCGAGCCCATCTCGAGGCCGATCACGCCCGAGCCGATCACGCCCAGCTTCGCCGGCACCGACGGGATGCGCAGCGCTCCGTCGTTGCTGAGGATGCTCTCCTCGTCGAACGGTGCACCCGGCAGCGCGCGCGCACTCGAACCGGTGGCGATGATGATGTCCTTGCCGATCAGCGTGTCCTCGGTGGCGCCGCTGACCTTGATCTCGTAGCCACCGTCACCGGCCTTCACGAACGAGCCGCGGCCGTGGAAGAAGGCGACCTTGTTCTTCTTGAACAGATAGAGGATGCCGTCGTTGTTCTGCTTCACGACGGTGTCCTTGCGCCCCAGCATCTTCGCGACGTCGATGCTCAGGTCCTTCAGTCCGATGCCGTGGTCGGCGAACGCATGGCCGGCGTGTTCGAAGTGCTCGCTCGACTGCAGCAGCGCCTTCGACGGGATGCAGCCGACGTTCGTGCAGGTACCGCCCGGTGCCGGACCGCCCTTGTCGTTCTTCCACTCGTCGATGCAGGCGGTGTTGAAACCCAGCTGCGCCGCACGGATGGCCGCGATGTAGCCGCCCGGGCCGCCGCCGATCACGACGACATCGAAAGTCTTGCTCATGAGAATGCTCCGAAAGGCTCGCCGCGTTCAGTGGGCGAGCTTGAGTGTGATGACGCCACCGACGATCAGTGCCACGCCGAGGTACCGCGCCAGCGACGCCGAGTCGCCGAAGAACAGCACCCCGATCAGGAAGGTGCCTGCGCCGCCGATGCCGGTCCAGGCCGCGTAGGCCGTGCCGATGGGGATCTCGCGCTGGGCCAGCCACAGCAGCCAACCCGACAGCCCCATCGACAGCACGGCAGCGGCAATGCCCCAGACCTTGTAGGCCGGTTGCTGCGACAGCTTGAAACCGACCGGCCACCCGATCTCGAACAGGCCCGCCAGCGCGAGGTAGATCCAGGCCATGCTCGTCAGTCGGGAACCGGTCTCGAGACGATCAGATATCGAACAGCAGGCGCGCCGGGTCTTCCAGCGCTTCCTTCATCGCCACCAGGCCCAGAACCGCCTCGCGGCCGTCGATGATGCGATGGTCGTACGACATCGCCAGGTAGTTCATCGGCCGGATCACGATCTGGCCGTTCTCGACCACCGCCCGGTCCTTCGTCGCATGCACGCCCAGGATGGCGCTCTGCGGCGGATTGATGATGGGCGTGCTCAGCATCGAGCCGAAGGTGCCACCGTTGGAGATGGAGAAGGTGCCACCGGTCAGGTCCTCGAGCGACAGCTTGCCGTCGCGGGCCTTCTGGCCGAATTCGGCGATCTTCTTCTCGATGTCGGCGAAGCTCATCTGGTCGGCGTTGCGCAGGATCGGCACCACCAGGCCGCGCGGCGAGCCCACCGCGATGCCGATGTCGAAGTAGCCGTGGTAGACGATGTCGTTGCCGTCCACGCTGGCGTTGATGACCGGGTAGCGCTTGAGCGCCGCGACCGCGGCCTTCACGAAGAAGCTCATGAAGCCGATCTTGACGCCGTGTTCCTTCTCGAACTTCTCCTGGAAGCGCTTGCGCATCTCCACCACCGGGGCCATGTTGACCTCGTTGAAGGTGGTCAGGATGGCGTTGGTGGCCTGCGACTGCAGCAGCCGCTCGGCCACGCGGGCCCGCAGGCGCGACATCGGCACGCGCTGCTCGGGACGGTCGCCGAGGTTCAACGCGGCCGGCACTGTGACGGCGGGCAGCGCCTTGGCGACGGATGGCGCGACCGGCACCGAGACGACAGCCGCTGCCGGGGCAGCGACGGCGGGCGCCGCGGCCTTGACGCCGGCCTGCAGCGCCGTCTGCACGTCGCCCTTGGTCACGCGACCATCCTTGCCGCTACCGGCCACCTGGCCCGCACCCAGCTGGTTCTCGGCCAGCAGCTTCGCGGCCGCGGGCATCGCCACGTCGCCCTTCGCGCCGGCCGGACCGGACGCGGCGCCGGGCGCCGGCTTGACGTCGGGCACCGGCTTGACCTCGAGCGGGCTGACCGCTTCCTTGCCCTCGGTATCGATCTTCGCGATCACCTCGTCGCTGACGCAGCTCTCGCCGTCGTTCTTGACCAGTTGCGCCAGCACGCCGGCGGCCGGTGCCGGCACCTCGAGCACGACTTTGTCGGTCTCGATCTCGATCAGGATCTCGTCGATCGCCACGGCTTCGCCGGGCTTCTTCTTCCACTGCAGCAGCGTCGCTTCGGCAACGGACTCGCTCAGCTGGGGGACTTTGACTTCAATGATGGCCATGGAATGCTTTCTTCGTTGTTTGGATGACGCATCGCGCGGATCCGGCAGCTCCGACCGGCGCAGAAGCCGGTCGAAGGCCGCGGTTCATGGCCGCGCACGCGTCCGCGATGACGTCACTTGGACAGGACGAATCCCTTGAGCTTGCCGTAGGCCTGGTCCAGCAGGGCCTTGAGCTGCTCCTGGTGCAGGTGCGCGTAGCCGACGGCCGGCGAGGCCGAGGCCGGTCGGCCGGCGTAGCCGAGCTTCTGCCCCTCCAGCATGTTCTCGTGCACGTAGTGCTGCACGAAGAACCACGCGCCCTGGTTCTGAGGCTCGTCCTGACACCACACCACGTCGGTCGCGTTCGGGTACTTCTTCAGTTCGGTCGCGAAGGCCTTGTGCGGGAAGGGATAGAGCTGCTCCACGCGCAGGATCACCACGTCGGTGCTTTTCTTCTCGTCGCGACGCTTCACCAGGTCGTAGTAAACCTTGCCCGAGCACGCGATCACGCGCTTGACCTTGGCCGCGTCGATGTCGGCGTTCTGCTCGGGGATCACCGTGCGGAATTCGCCGCGGGTGAACTCCGACAGCGGCGACGCCGCGTCCTTGTTGCGCAGCAGCGACTTCGGCGTCATCACCACCAGCGGCTTGCGGAACATGCGCACCTGCTGGCGACGCAGCAGATGGAAGATCTGGCTGGCCGAGGTCGGCTGGCAGACCTGCATGTTGTTGTCCGCCGCCAGCTGCATGAAGCGCTCGAGGCGCGCCGAGCTGTGCTCCGGTCCCTGACCTTCGTAGCCGTGCGGCAGCAGCAGCGTGAGGCCGTTCGCGCGGCCCCACTTCACCTCGCCGGAGGCGATGAACTGGTCGATCACGACCTGCGCGCCGTTGACGAAGTCGCCGAACTGCGCTTCCCAGATCGTCAGCGTGGTCGGGTCGGCCGAGGCGTAGCCGTACTCGAAGCCGAGCACCGCCTCCTCCGACAGGATGGAGTCGATCACGACGAACGGCGCCTGGCCATCGGCCACGTGCTGCAGCGGCGTCCAGGTACCCTCGTCCCACTTCTCGCGGTTCTGGTCGTGCAGCACCGCATGGCGGTGGGTGAAGGTGCCGCGGCCGCAGTCCTCGCCGGACAGACGCACCGGATAACCGCTCGCCACCAGCGAGGCGTAGGCGAGGTGCTCGCCCATGCCCCAGTCGACGTTGATCTCGCCGCGGCCCATCGCCGCACGGTCGGCGAGCACCTTCTCGACCAGCGGATGGACCTTGAAGCCCTTCGGGATGGTCGTGATGCGCTCGGCCAGACGCTTGATCTCGGCCAGCGGCAGCGCGGTGTCGGCCGCGTCGGTCCACTTGCGGTTCAGGTAGGGCGTCCAGTCGACCGCGTACTTGCTCTTGTAGTTGGTCAGCACCGGGTCGACCGTGTGCTTGCCGGCGTCCATCGCGGCACGGAAGGCCTTCACCATCGCGTCGGGCTCGTCGGGCTTCAGCGTGCCCTGTGCCACCAGCTTGTCGGCGTACAGCTTGCGCGTGCCGGGATGGGCCGCGATCTTCTTGTACATCAGCGGCTGGGTCAGCGACGGCGTGTCCTGCTCGTTGTGACCCAGCTTGCGGAAGCAGATGATGTCGACGACGACATCCTTGTTGAACTCCTGCCGGTAGTCGAGCGCGAGCTGGGTGCACAGCACCACGGCCTCGGGATCGTCGCCGTTCACGTGCAGCACCGGCGCCTCGATCATCTTGACCACGTCGGTGCAGTACAGCGTGGAACGCGAGTCGCGCGGATCGCTGGTGGTGAAGCCGATCTGGTTGTTGATGACCAGGTGCACCGTGCCGCCGGTGTAGTAGCCACGCGTCTGCGCCAGCGCCAGCGTCTCCATCACCACGCCCTGCCCGGCGAAGGCCGCGTCGCCGTGCACCAGCACCGGCAGCACCGTGTCGCCTTCCTTGTCGCCGCGTCGGTCGAGTCGCGCCTTGACCGAACCTTCCACCACCGGGTTCACGATCTCCAGGTGCGAGGGGTTGAACGACAGGCTCAGGTGGACCGGCCCGCCGGGCGTGGTCACGTCGCTGGAGAAGCCCTGGTGGTACTTCACATCACCCGCGGGCAGTTCTTCCTTGGCGGTGTGGTCGAACTCGGCGAACAGGTCCTTGGGCATCTTGCCCAGCGTGTTGACCAGCACGTTGAGGCGGCCGCGGTGGGCCATGCCGATCACGATCTCCTGGACGCCGCGCTCGCCGCCACGCTGCACCACCTCGTCCATCGAGGCGATGAAGCTCTCGCCGCCCTCGAGCGAGAAGCGCTTCTGGCCGACGTACTTGGTGTGCAGATAGCGCTCCAGGCCCTCGGAGGCGGTCAGCCGATCGAGGATGTGGGTCTTCTGCGCCGCGGAGAAGCTCGGCTTGGCCCGCACGCTTTCGAGCCGCTGCTGCCACCAGCGCTTCTCGACCGGCTCGGTGATGTGCATGAACTCGGCGCCGATGGAGCCGCAGTAGGTCTCGCGCAGCGCCTGCAGGATCTCGCGCAGCGTCTGCTGTTCGGCGGTGGTGAAGTAGGTGTTCGTGGCGCTGAACGTGATGTCCATGTCGGACTCGCTCAGGTCGTAGAACGCCGGCTCCAGCTCGGGAATCTTGGGGCGCTCGGTGCGCTTGAGCGGATCGAGGTCGGCCCAGCGGGCGCCCAGCGTGCGGTAGGCGGCGATCAGCGACTGCACGTGCACTTGCTTGCGCGCGACCGCCAGTTCGGCGGCGCTGGCCTTGACGGCGAAAGCGTTGGCCTTGGCGCGCTGCGCGAAGGATTCGACGACCGGCGCATGCGCCACGTCGCGGGATTCGGAGCCGTCGGTGGCCGGTACGTGCTGGAGCGCGTCGAAGTAGGCGCGCCATTTCTCGGGGACCGAGCCCGGGTTGTCGAGATAGGACTCGTACAGTTCCTCGACGTAGGGCGCGTTGCCCCCGAACAGGTACGAGTTCGACCGGTACTGCTGCATCATCTTCGCTCACCTTTCACCCTGGTATCCAGGACGTTGGCTGGTTGAAAAACCTTCCGCGACACGGCTGGACCGGTTGGCGGATTGCGACCCGCCTTTGCTTGTTCAACAGAACCAGAAAAGGGGACGGGAAGGACCAAATTTCGAGGTGCACTGTAGCACCGCGGCGGGGCGCTGTCCCGGGAACCGGCACCAGAACAGGCCGGAATCCGGCCGTTCATCGGCGTTTCACGATCGTGCGGACGGCCCTCGCTACTGGCTACTGAACGGCACGCGACGCCGGCGGCTGGTCGCGCGGCGCCGTGAAGACCTCCCCGCCGTCGACCGCATCGAAGTGGTACTGGGCGCCACAGAACTCGCAGCCCACCTCGGCCAGCCCGCGCTCGGCGATCAGGCCGTCGAACTCCTCGCGCCCCAGGCCGCGCAGCATGCGCGCCACGCGCTCCCGCGAGCAGCTGCAGGCGAAGCGCGGCCCGTGCACGCCGGCCAGCGGCTCGAAGCGGCGCACGGTCTCCTCCCAGAACAGCCGCCGCAGCAGGGTGTCGGCGTCCAGCGTCAGCAACTCCTCGCGCGTCAGCGTCGCACTGAGGTGGGCGATGCGGTTGTAGGCCTCGTTGAGGCCGATCTCGTCCTCGTTCCGCGCGCCGAGGTTGCCTTCGCCCTCGACCGGCAGGCGCTGGATCAGCAGGCCGGCGGCCACGTCGTCGTTCGCCGCCAGCACGAGCTTGGTGTCGAGCTGCTCCGACTGCAGCATGTAGTGCTCCAGCACCTCCGACAGCTGCTGCAGGGGCTCGCGCCGGTCGCCGTGCAGCGGCACCACGCCCTGGTAGGGCTGCTGGCCCGGGAAGCGGTCCTTGGGGTCCAGCGTGATCGCGCAATGGCCGCGCCCGCCCACGTTGACCAGCGCCTCCAGCCGCGCGCCGGCCGGCACCTCGCCGACCACCGTGGCCGTGGCCCGAAACGCCAGGTCGGGCTGCACCTCGGCCACCGCCAGCTTCACCGGCCCGTCGCCCGAAATCTGCAGCACCAGTGCGCCGTTGAACCTGATGCTGGCCTGCATCAGCACACCGGCGGCCGCCATCTCGCCCAGCAGCGTGCGCACCGGCGCCGGATGCGCCCGCTCTGCCCCGCGGCGTGCCAGCAGTTCAGTCCACGCGCCGGTCAAACGCACCAGCATGCCGCGCACCGGCAGGCCCTCGAAGATGAATTTATGGAGTTCGCTCATGACTGCCCCTCGCCCGATGGATCCGGCTGCATATGGGGCTCAACCCACGCGCTTCAACGTGGCCTTGAAGCGCTGCCCGCGCTCCACATAGGTCTGGGTGCCGCGCCGCATGCGCGCGATGTCCTCCTCGCTCAGCGGCCGCACCGCCTTGGCAGGGCTGCCGAGGATCAGCATGCCGTCCTCGAACTCCTTGCCTTCGGTGACCAGCGCGCCGGCACCGACGAGGCAGTTGCGGCCGATCTTCGCGCGGTTGAGCACCACCGCCTGGATGCCGATCAGGGCGCCGTCGCCGACGGTGCAGCCGTGCAGCATCGCCTGGTGCCCCACGGTGACGCCCTCGCCCACCACCAGCGGACAGCCCGGGTCGGTGTGCAGCACGCTGCCTTCCTGCACGTTGGAGTGGCGACCGATGACGATGGGCTCGTTGTCGCCGCGCATCGTGACCTGCGACCACACGCTGGCGCCTTCGCCGATCTCCACGCTGCCGATCAGCTCGGCGCTCTCGGCCACATAGGCCGTCGCGTGCACCTGCGGCACGCGATCATCGAGCTGGTACAGGGCCATGGGCAACTCCGGCAAAGCGATAATTTTACGGATGCATCCCGACCTGCCCTGCGCCGGCGAGCAAGCCCTTGAACTGCGAAGCCAAGCGCTGACGCTGCTGCAGGAACGCGATCCACTGGCCAAGGCTTCTGCGGCGCGCGCACTGCTGGCCCGGCGCGATGCGCTCGCGCTCGACACCACGGCCATGCTTCAGCCTGCAGGCCCGCTGCCCGGCCGGCCCGCACGGCCCCTGCTGCTGCCGGCGCTGCGCGTGCCGCAACGTTCGATGGCCAGTCCCGAGGGCCGGGCCTCGCTGCTGCACGCCATCGCCCACATCGAGTTCAACGCGATCAACCTCGCGCTCGACGCCCTCTGGCGCTTTCCGGGCCTGCCGGCCGCCTACTACCTCGACTGGCTGCAGGTCGCCGGCGAGGAGGCCCTGCACTTCACGCTGCTGCGCGAGCACCTGCTGAGCCTGGGCCACGAGTACGGCGACTTCCCCGCCCACGACGGCCTGTGGATCATGACCGAGCGCACCGCCCACGATCCCATCGCCCGCATGGCGCTGGTGCCGCGCACGCTGGAGGCCCGCGGGCTCGACGCCACCCCGCCGCTGCAGCGCAAGTTCGCCGCAGCCGGCGATGCGCGCGCGGTCGAGATCCTCGGGATCATCCTGCGCGACGAGATCGGCCACGTCGCGATCGGCAACCACTGGTACCGCTGGCTGTGCGAGCGCGAGGGCCTGGATCCGGTGGCGCTCTACCCCGAACTCGCGGCGCGCTACGAGGCGCCGCGCCCGCGTCCGCCCTTCAACCTGGCGGCCCGCACAGCGGCGGGCTTCAGCGCCGAGGAGCTGGCCTACCTGAGCGGATGAGGCAGCTCAAAGGCTGTCAAAGAAGTAGCGCTTCAACCCCGCGAGGATCATCTCCACCGCCACCGCGGTCAGCACCAGGCCCATCAGCTTCTCGATCGCCGACACCATCGAGTGTCCGAGCAGCTTGCGGATGCGGTCGGCCGCCAGCATCACCGCGCCGCACACCAGCATCGCCGCGCTGACCGCGCCGACCCACTGCATCAGCTGCTGCGGCTGCCGCGAGGCCAGCAGCAGCACCGTGGCCATCGCCGACGGCCCGGCCAGCAGCGGCACCGCGAGCGGGAAGATGAAGGGCTCGCGCGCGCCCCCGTCGGACGCGTAGATCTGCGAGCCCGACGTGAAGATCATGCGGATCGCGATGATCAGCAGGATCACGCCGCCGGCCACCTCGAGCGAGCGCTCCGACAGGTGCATCAGGTTCAGGAAGCCCTGCCCCGCGAACATGAAGGCCAGCAGCACGCAGAAGGCGATCAGCACCTCTCGCACCGCCACGCGGGTGCGCCGCTCGGGCGGCACGCCCTTCAGCACCGAGATGAAGATCGGCAGGCTGCCGAAGGGGTCGAGCACCAGCAGCAGCAGGACGAAGGCGGAGACGAAGCTGTGATCCATGGCCCGATTGTCCCAGGCCGGCACCTCAGGTCTCGCCCGTGCGCGGCGCCGGGGCGCCCGCCGCAGGGTGGACGAGCGGACGGGGCGCCAGCGAAAGCAGGCTCAGCCAGCCCACCAGCCCGCCCAGCGCGCTGCCGGCCAGCACGTCCAGCGCCACGTGCTGCCGGATCGCCAGCGTGGCGTACAGGATGCCCATGCACCAGAGCGCGTTCAGGCCGCGCATCACCAGGCCGGCCGAGGTCTGACGGAACACGCGCTCGAACCACACCGCGGTGTACACCGCGAACGCCGCGTGCAGCGACGGGCAGGCGTTGCCTGCCACGTCGGCCGATTTCAGGAAGGCCACCGCCTCGTGGCGGGCCCAGTCGATGTCGAACTCGGGCACCTTGCTCGGCCAGAACCAGAAGATCGCCAGCCCGACCAGGCTCAGCAGCAGCGCCGACAGCGCATAGGTGCGCACCTCGCACGCGTCGTCCAGCAGCGCCGGGGCGATCGACACATAGAACCACAGCGACGCATACAGCGGCAGCGCGGCGGGCTGGAAGTCCACCCAGTCGTCCATCGCGATCAGCGGCATCGTCGTGATCGCCTGCGGCGTGTGGCGCATCACCCAGAAGTAGGCCACGAAGAACAGCGTGATGCCGAGCGTGGTGCCCGTCATCTTCACCAGGCTCAGCACGCGGGTGCGCCGGCGCAGTTCGTGCAGCCAGCCGACGGGAGGCAGGAGGCGGTGCTTCAAGGCCCCGATGGTAGTCGGCCGCTCCTGCGGCCCGTGTTCAGCCGCGCGGGTGATGCTGTGAGTGCAACTGCTTGAGCCGCTCGCGCGCCACGTGCGTGTAGATGGTCGTGGTGGAGATGTCGGCATGGCCCAGCAGCATCTGCACCGCACGCAGGTCGGCGCCGTGGTTGAGCAGGTGCGTGGCGAACGCATGCCGCAGCGTGTGCGGCGACAGTGGCACCTGGATGCCGGCGGCGCCCGCATGCCGCTTGATCAGCTGCCAGAACGCCTGCCGCGTCATCGGGCCGCCGCGTGCGGTGACGAACAGCGCGTCGCTCGCCTGGCCGCCCAGGATGGCCGCGCGCGCCTCCGCCAGGTAGCGCATCAGCCAGCCGTGCGCCTCCTCGCCGAACGGCACCAGCCGCTCCTTGCTGCCCTTGCCGGTGACGCGCAGGGCCGCCTCCGAGTAGCCCACGTTCACGCTCTTCAGCGTGACCAGCTCGCTGACGCGCAGGCCGCTGGCGTACAGGATCTCCAGCATCGCCCGGTCGCGCAGGCCGAGCGGCGTGTCGACGTCCGGCGCCTCCAGCAACGCCTCCACCTGCGCCTCGCTCAGCGTCTTGGGCACCCGCAGCGGCTGCTTCGCGGCCAGCAGCTTCAGGGTCGGATCGGCGCTCAGCCGATGCTCGCGCAGCGCCCAGCGGAAATAGCGCCGGAAGACGGTGAGCCGACGGTTCGCGCTGGTCGCACGCGTGCCGGCGTGCCGCTCCAGCGCGTAGGCGCGCAGGTCGGCCTCGCCGCTGCCGTCGAGCGGCTTGCCGCTGGCGTGGACCAGCCAGCGCGCATACAGCGTCAGGTCGCGCCGGTAGGCGGCCAGGGTGTTGTCCGACAGCCCGTCCTCGACCCACAGCGCCTCGAGAAAGGCGTCGATCGCGACCGCACTGTCGGCGGGCAGCGGGGGCAGTTCGTCGTGTGGCTCGGCTGACATCAGGCACGCAGTGTGCCTAAAGCTGGCTCACCCCCGTTGGAGCCGCTGGACAGCACGAGCCAGGGGTGGGCTTCAGTCGAGTTTCAACTTCTGCTGCTCGACCACCTTCTTGTAGACCTCGAACTCGGCCTGCGTCTGGGCGGTGAACTGCTCCGGCGTGTTCGCCACGATCAGCGAACCGGTGTCCTCGATGCGCTTGCGCACCGACGGGTCCTCGAGCGTCTTCTTGGTCGCGGCGGCGATCTTGTCGACCACATCCCGGGGCATGCCCTTCGGGCCATGGAAGCCGTAGTAGGCCATCCGGTTCACCGGCTCCAGCCCCACCTCCTTGAAGGTCGGCACGTTCGGCAGCACCGCCAGGCGCTCGGGCGCGGCCACCACGATCGCGATCAGCCGGCCGTCCTTGATGAAGGGCAGCGCCGACGGCAGGTTGTCGAAGATCATCGGCACCTGGCCCGCCACCGTGTCGTTGAGCGCCGGGCCGGCGCCGCGGTACGGGATGTGCGTCACGAAGGTGCCCGACAGGCTCTTGTACAGCTCCATCTGCAGGTGGCCGATACCGCCGGTGCCGGAGCTCGCGAAGCTGTACTTGCCCGGGCTCTTCTTCAGCTCGGCGAGGAAGCCTTGTAGTCGCGGGCGGGAAAGCTGGGGTGCACCGCGATGACGTTCGGTGTCGCCGCGATGTTGATGATCGACGTGAAGTCGGTCAGCGGGTTGTACGGCGTCTTCGGGTTGATGGCCGGGTTGGACGCCGTGGTGGACACCGTGGCCATGCCGATCGTGTAGCCGTCCGGTGCCGCCTTGGTGATCTCGTTGGCACCGATGATCCCGCCGCCGCCGGCCTTGTTCTCGACCACCACGGTCTGTCCGAGCGGGCCGTTCATCTTCTCGGCCACGACACGGGCCACGATGTCGGTGGTGCCGCCCGGCGCGAACGGCACGATCAGCCGCACCGGCTTGCTCGGGTAGGCCTGGGCGAACACCATCGTGACCGGGGCGAGGGCCGCCAGCACCCCGCAGGCGGCCACCACGATGCGACGCGAACTCGAAACCATTGAGTGCTCCTGGAAGAATTGGGCAATGCGGTCGACTGTGCCCCCGAGGTTTGCCATCGCCGATTGTGGAAACCCCTCACAGGGTCAACCGTTACCCTAGGAGCCCCTGCCCCGGTTCCGACATGCGCGACATCCTGCTCCTCCTGCCCGACTTCCTGCTGATCGTGGTCGGCTTCCTCGTCTGCCGCTACACCACGCTGAACCGCCCGATCTGGGAGTCGATGGAGAAGCTGGTCTACCACCTGCTCTTCCCGGTGCTGCTGTTCACCTCCATCGTTCGCAACCCGCTGAATCCGGCCGATGCCGCCTCGCTCGCGCTCGGTGGCGTGGCCACCGTGGTGCTGGGCATGGGGCTGGCCTACGCGCTGGGTCGCTGGCCCGGGGTCGACCCGATGCTGCACGCTTCTGGGGCGCAGACGGCGTTCCGCTTCAACTCCTACGTGGCGCTGGCGATGGCCGAGCGCCTGGGCGGTGCGGCCGGCGTGGCCCAGATGGCCGTGCTGGTGGCGGTGTGCGTGCCGCTGTGCAACGCTGGCGCGGTGCTGCCTCTGGCGCGCCACGGCGGCCACCACCTCGGCCGCGAGCTGATGCGCAACCCGCTGATCCTCAGCACCTTGGGCGGACTGGTGGCAAACCTGCTGGGGTTGCAGTTTCCCGATGCGGTCGGCACCACCCTGCAGCGGATCGGCAGCGCAGCGCTGCCACTGGGGCTGATGGCGGTCGGCGCCGGCCTGCAGCTGGGCGGGCTGACGATCGCACCGAAACTGGCCACCGCGCTGCTGACGATCCGCCATGCGCTGCTGCCGGCCTTCGCGCTCGGCTTCGGCCTGTGGCGGCAATTGCCGCCGCTGGAACTGACGGTGCTGGTGGCCTTCGCTGCGATGCCCACCGCCTCGAGCGCGTACGTGCTGGCGGTGCGCATGGGCGGCCACGGGCCCTTCGTAGCCGGGCTGGTGACCGTGTCGACCCTGCTCGGCATGGTCACGCTGCCCGCGTGGATCGCGCTGCGGCTCGCGGTGGGCTGAGTCCGCCCGTGCACCGGCCGCGAGGCCGCTCAGGCGCGCTGCGCCAGCGCCCAGTCGATGTGCTCGCGCAGCAGCTCGCTCGCACCGTCACGCGCCGCCTGCAGCGCCTGCGCGACCACCGGATCGCCCTGCTCACGCCAGGCATTGCCCAGCGCCACCGCCAGGTTGCGCCGCCAGCGCGCGGGGCCGATGCGTCGGATCGCGCTGCCCTCGGTCCGCTTCAGGAATTCGGCCTCGGACCAGGCCCACAGCCCCAGCAGCGTCGGCGCATCGAAGACCTCGCGGGTGTCGAAGTCGGGCAGCACGGCGCGCGTGGCGTATTTGTTCCAGGGGCACACCAGCTGGCAGTCGTCGCAGCCGTAGATGCGATTGCCCATCGGTGCGCGAAGCTCGGCCGGGATCGGACCGTCGTGCTCGATCGTCAGGTAGGAGATGCAGCGCCGCGCATCGACCCGTCGCTCGCCGACGATCGCCTGCGTGGGACACACGTCGATGCAGGCGCGGCAGCTGCCGCAGTGCGCGTCCACCGGCTCGGTGAGCGGCAGCGCCAGGTCGACGTAGATCTCGCCCAGGAAGAACATCGACCCGGCCTCGCGCGACAGCGCCAGCGTGTGCTTGCCGCGCCAGCCGATGCCGCTGCGCGAGGCCAGCTCCACCTCCAGCACCGGCGCCGAATCGGCGAACACGCGGTGGCCGAACGGGCCCAGCTGCTCACCGAGCCGATCGGCCAGTGTCTGCAGCCGCGCGCGCAGCACCTTGTGGTAGTCGCGGCCCCGGGCATAAAGCGACACGGTCGCTGCCTCGGGCCGGCGCAGGCGCTCGAACTCGATCGTCTGCCAGCCTCGGGCAGCGCGGCCGGCAGGTAGTCCATGCGCGCGGTGATCACGCGCACCGTGCCCGGCACCAGCTCGCCGGGCCGTGCCCGCTTCAGCCCGTGCAGCGCCATGTAGTGCATGCTGCCGTGGAAGCCCTGCGCCAGCCAGGCCAGCAGGCCGGGCTCTGCGCTGCGCAGGTCCACGTCGGCCACACCGATCTGTGAAAATCCGAGCTCGCGCGCCTCACGGCGCAGCCCGGCCATCACGGCCTGCTCGTCCGGGACGCCTTGCGTTCGATGCATCCACCGATTCTAGAAACCCGACACGAACACTGGCCCGACGAGGACGCCTGCGCGGCGCGCGCGTCCGCACTGGCCGCCCATGCGGCGCTGCGCGACGCCTTCATCGAGCTGCAGGGACCGCTCGGCGCCGGCAAGACCACCTTCACGCGCCACCTGCTGCGCGCGCTGGGCGTCACCGGCCGCGTGAAGAGCCCGAGCTATGCGGTGGTCGAACCGTACGAACTCGCCACCGGGCCTGCCTGGCACTTCGACTTCTACCGCTTCGGTGACGAGCGCGAGTGGGAGGACGCGGGCTTTCGCGACATCTTCGCGGGCCCGGGCCTCAAGCTCGTGGAGTGGGCGCAGAACGCCGGCGAGACCCTGCCCGTCCCCGACCTGCGCGTGGAACTTGCGCCGCTGGATGGCGACCAACGCGCCGTGACCCTGATGGCCTACACCGAGCGCGGCCGGGAGCTGCTGCGATGAAACCCTCCCGACGCCGACTGCTGCAACGCGCCGGCTCGGTCGTGCTGCTGCTCGGCACGCGCGAACTGGCCTTCGGTGCCAGCATCGTCGCGGTGCGCGTGTGGCCGGCAGCCGACTACACCCGCGTGACCATCGAGTCCGACACCGCGCTCGCCGCGAAGCACTTCATGGCCGAGAACCCGCAGCGCGTGGTGATCGACGTCGAAGGCCTCGAACTCAGCCCCGAACTGCGCGAGGTGGTCGGCAAGGTGAAGGCCGGCGATCCCTTCATCTCCGGTGTGCGCGTCGGCCAGAACCAGCCGCGCGTGGTGCGGCTGGTGATCGACCTGAAACAGCCCACCGCGCCGCAGGTCTTCACGCTCGATCCGGTGGCCGCCTACCGGCACCGGCTGGTGTTCGACCTCTACCCGACCGCCGAGCGCGACCCACTGCTCGCGCTGGTGCAGGAGAAGGTCTACGCCGACCGCGCCGCCGCCGAGCCCTCGGACCGCGCCGCCTCGGCGGTGAACGACGCACTGGGCGACTTCATCGGCCAGATGGGCGGGCACGGCAACAAGCCCGCCGCCAGCGCCACCGGGCCGC
>NZ_AZND01000041.1:0-23481 GCF_000576205.1 Methylibium sp. T29
CGAGCGGATCGGCGTCGGTGCGCAGCACGATGCCGGCGGCGTCCATCGCTTCGCGCAGCGTCTTGGCCGCGGCGAGGCCGAGCACTGCGCCGTCGGCCGCGAGCGTCTGGCCGGGGCGCAGCGCTGCGGCGATCCATTCGATGTGCGTGGCCGCGGTGCCGGTCGCGATCTTCACCAGCTCGATGCCGGTGCCGGCGAGCTGCGCCTCGGCCTGCACCCAGTAACGGCTGTCGGCGAACAGCGCGGCGCGATCGGCCAGCACCACCAGCGTGGCCATCGAGCCGGTGAAGCCCGAGAACCACGCGCGGCCCTGCCAGTGCCCGGGCAGGTACTCCGACAGGTGCGGATCGCTCGACGGCAGCAGCACGGCATCGGTCTGCCGCGCGGCCATCGCGGCGCGCAGGCGCTCCAGGCGCAGTCGGATCGGGGTAGTGCGTGTGTCCATGCGGGTCCTGATCGAGGCCGACGACTGCGCCGCCCCGGTGGCCTCGATCTTAGAACCTCGCCTAGCCGGCCGCCGGCCGGTGGGCATCGGCCTCCGCCTCGGCCACCACGCGAGCCTGGCGTTCGAAGCTGAAGTAGGCCCAGGCCCAGTCGCTCAGGACCACCAGGCGGTTGCGGAAGCCGATCAGGAAATAGATGTGCACGAACAGCCAGAACAGCCAGGCGGGCATGCCGCTGAAGTGCACACGCCCGAACACCGGCAGGTCGACCATCGCGATCGCGGCGCGGCGGCCGATGGTGGCCAGCGCACCGTAGTCGTTGTAGCGGAACGCCGCCGTCGGTTCGCCGCGCAGGCGGCGCAGCAGGTTGGTCGCGGCGGTGCGTCCCATCTGCTTGGCCGCCGGGCTGACACCGGGGACCGGCGTCGGCGCGCCGTGCTTCGGGTGGCTTTGCGCCGCTGCCAGATCGCCCACGACGTGGATCTCGGGGTGGCCGGCCAGGCTCAGATCGGGCTCGACCACCACGCGGCCGGCGCGGTCCAGCGTGCAGCCGGTGAGCTCGGCGAGGGACCGGCCCAGCTTCGAGGCGGCCACGCCGGCAGCCCAGACCACGGTCTGCGCCGCGATGCGCTGCGGGCCGTCGGTACCGGCGTAGCTCAGTCCCTCGGCGTCGATCGCGGTAACGCTGGCGCCGGTACGGACCTCCACGCCGAGCGACTGCAGTTGCTCGAGCGCGCGCTGCGACAGCTGCTCGCTGAAGGCGCCGAGCACGCGCGGACCACCCTCGACCAGCACCACGCGCGAGCGGCGCGAGTCGATGCGGCGGAATTCGTCGTGCAGCGTGTGGTGCGCGATCTCGGCCAGCTGTCCGGCCAGCTCCACGCCGGTCGGCCCGGCGCCGACCACCGCGAACGTGAGCCAGGCTTCACGCTTCGCGGGGTCGGCTTCTCGCTCGGCATGCTCGAACGCCATCAGTACGCGGCGCCGGATCGTGAAGGCGTCGGCCAGGGTCTTCAGGCCCGGCGCATGGGCGGCCCAGTCGTCGTGGCCGAAGTAGCTGTGGGTCGCGCCGGCGGCGACGATGAGGTGGTCGTAGGCGATGGGTTCGCGGCCGTCGAGCGTGACGCTGCGCGCGGCCGTGTCGATGCCGGTCACCTCGCCGAGCAGGATGGTCAGGTTGCCGCGCTGCATCTCGCGGCGCAGGATGTGGCGGATCGGGCCCGAGATCGCGGGCGCCGAGAGATTGGCGGTCGCCACCTGGTAGAGCAGCGGCTGGAACAGGTGGTGGTTGGTGCGGTCGACCAGCGTGATCTCGACGTCGGCCCTGGACAGTGAGCGGACGGCTTCGATGCCACCGAAACCACAGCCGATGATGACCACGCGAGGGCGCGGCGCGCCGTCGGCACGGCAAGGGGAGGGAGCGTTCATGACGAGGCGCCTCCGAGCGCCTGGCGGGGAATGTCGTCGTGGGGAGCGTCGGCGGATGGGGCGGACGTGTCGGGCCGGCGTCGGCCACGCGGAAGGCAGCCCACCGTCATGGGGTGGCTGCCGGGGTCTGGGCGCCCAGTGCGCGCAGCTTCTTGCGCACCAGGTCGATGTGGCTGCGCAACGCATACAGCTCGTCGGCATGCGACAGCGGGACCTGCAACTGCTTGACGCGGGCATCGAGAGCGTCGAGCTCGTCCATCAGCGGCTGGGCATCGGCCGGCCCGTCCGGGGCGTCGGCCAGGCTTTCCTCGATCTGGCGCAGCCGGCCGTACCAGCGGAACACCCGCGAGCGGATGCGCAGTTCGTACAGCGGCGGCACCACGCGCGACAGCGGGATCAGCACCACGATGATCGAGGCCAACACCACCCACATCCGGTCGATCAGGTTCGCGACCCAGAACGGCAGGTAGCGCTGCAGCCAGGGTGGACCGGTCTCGAAGAAGCGGTCGGCCTCCTTCGACATCGGCAGTTCCACGGCGCGCCGGTTCGGAAACTCGCCGCGGCGCTGGAACCAGCCCGCTTCGCTGTGGATCGCGTTGGCGGCCTGCACGAACAGCTGCTGCAGGGCCGGATGGGCCGATGCGCGCGCCACCAGCGCGGCCGTCGGGGCCAGCAGCTCGATGTCCTCGGGCGGCACGTCCTCGGCCAGCTTCACCACGCCGCGCGGCAGGCTCACCGGCGTGAGCATCGGCAGGCGGCGCGCGTACGCTTCGGCCTGATCGAAGCTCATGAGGCGGATGCCGGGCGTCAGCAGCAGCAACTGCACCATCGGCGCCTCGGGCGCGGACACCAGCGCCAGCGCGTCGGTGTTGCCATCGAGCAGGCTCACGACGGCTGGGGTCTGCGTCAGCCGCTGGGCGACGATGTCCTCGGGCCCGAGGCCGTTGGTGTCGAGCAGCCGTCGCATCAGGTTGGTGATGCCGCTGCCCTGGGCCCCGATGTTGACGCGCCAGCCCTTGAGCTTCGCCACCGAGTCGAGCCGATCGCTGCCGATCAGCCGCCTGGCGCTGTCCTCGCGATAGAACAGCCAGATCGGCTCGTAGAACAGGCTGCCCAGCGACACCAGATCCGGTGGCGGCGCTTCGTCGCCGCCTCGCAGGCGACCGGCACCGCCCTGTACGAAGCCGAAGTCGACGCCCGAGTCCGGGTCTTCGAGCAACTTCAGGTTCTCCGCCGCGCCCTGGGTCGTGCGCAGTTCGACCTGGATGCGGTGCTTGGCCAGCGCCGCCTGGTAGCGTTTGCCGAACTCGGCGTACGCCCCCTGTTCCGGCCCGGTGGCCAGCACCAGCTTCTTCGGCGGGCTCGGGTCGAGTGCCCAGTAGGCCAGCGCCAGGAGCGCCACCGTCAGCAGCACGAACGGGCCGGCGGTCATCAGCAGGTCGCGGCTGCTCAGCAAGGTGTGACGCAGGGAAGGCAGGCGGGGCATTGGAGCAGTCGGGGCGGGGCGAGCGGAGGTCGCATTCTCGTCCAGCGTGTGCGGGGTCACATGCTGGACGCATCCGATCCACGGGGGAACGCTCGGGGCGGAGGGCGCGATCCGGGGTCGGACGGAGAGGCGCGGGCGGCGAAATAGTGCTTCAGTCTCGCGTTTCGTGACCGATACCCGGGAGTGGCGCCTTGCCGGGCGCGTTCTCTGCTTGTGCAACGACCGATGTCCGCTGTCCCACCCCTGACCCCGAGTTTCGAAGCAGCGCTGGCCTGCCTGAGTGGTCTTGGCGGCCCGGCCGGCCAATCGGTCACAGGCCACCATGCCGGTCTCCGGCTCGCCAGTCATTTCCAGCCGATCTTCAGCCTGTCGCATGGCCGCGTGGTCGGTCACGAGGCCTTGCTGCGCGCCAGCGACGCGACCGGCGCCGGACTGCCGCCGCCGCGGTTCTTCGACGGACACGACTCCAACGAACTGCTGTGGCGCGACCAGCTGGTGCGCACCATGCACATGGCGAACTACGCCAAGGCGGCGCCGCAGTCCCAGTGGCTGTTCCTGAACCTGCACCCGCAGGTCTTCCTGCAGTCACCGCAGACGACCTTCGACGCCTGCAGCGAGGCGATGCCCGCCGACCTGCGGTTGCAACCCAAGCAGATCGTCGTCGAGGTGCTCGAGGACGCGGTGCGCGACGACGCGAACTTCGATGCCGCTGTCGCGACCATCCGGTCCCAAGGAGGCCTGATCGCGCTCGACGACTTCGGCGCCGGGCATTCCAACTTCGATCGCGTGTGGCGCCTGCGCCCCGAGATCGTCAAGCTCGACCGCAGCCTGGTCGAGCGCGCGGCGCTCGACCTGCGTGCGCGCCGTGTCGTGATCCAGATGACCTCGCTGCTGCACGAATGCGGCGCGCTGGTGCTGATGGAAGGCGTGGAAACGGAGGCCGAGGCCTTCGTCGCGCTGGAAGCCGACGCCGACCTGGTGCAGGGCTATTTCTTCGCGCGGCCGCAGGCGGCGCTGGTCGGGCCGAACCACGCCAGCGAGGCCCTGAACGCGATCTGGAGCGGCTTCGGCGAGCGCTGGCGCGAAGAGGACGCAGGCTATCGCGAGCGCATCGCGCCGTATTTCAACGCCATCGGCTACGCGTCGGCGCTGCTGGCCGGTGGGCGCCCGCTCGAGGAGGCGACGCAGTCTTTCCTGGCCTTGCCGGGCACCGAACTCTGCTATCTGCTCGGCCAGGACGGGCGGCAGGTGGGCGTGAACCAGTGGGGCCGCAGCCCCGCGGCGGGCAACGGCACGGCGTTCGAGCCGTTTCGCGACACGCGCGGTGCGCGCTGGGCGCGTCGGCCCTATTTCCGCCGCGCCGTCGCGGCGGTCGGCAAGGTGCAGGTCACCCGGCCATACCGCACCTTGCACGGCTCGCACCTGTGCGTGACGGTTTCCACCGCCTTCCGGGCACCTGCCAGTCAGGGCGGGGAACTGCAGGTGATCTGCGGCGACCTGACCTGGTCCTAGATCGGGCGAAGGGCCCCGCGCGACGACTGCCTGGGTTTGCTCAACCCGCCGTGCTGGCAGAGGCCGCGATCCGCAGGCAGGCCTTGCCGGCCCGCTTGGCGTCGTACATCGCGCCGTCGGCACGCTTGCGCAGGCTGTCGAGCGATTCACCCGGCAGGTAGACGGCCATGCCCAGGCTCGGCGTCGACACGGTTGCCTGGCCGGCCAACACGTGCGGTTCGGACAGCTGGGCGAGGATGCGCTCGCACAGCTGAAGACGATCCTCGGCCGTTCCCGACTCTTCCAGGATCACGGTGAACTCGTCACCCCCGAGCCGGCTGACCAGATCGGTCACGCGCACGCAGGCTGTCAGGCGCAGCGCGACCGAGATCAGCAACCGATCCCCCGCTTCGTGACCGAGCGTGTCGTTGACGCGCTTGAAGCCGTCGAGATCGAGGTAGACGAGGGCCATCGGCCGACCACTGCGTTGAGCGCGGGCAGCGGCCAGTTCGAGCTGTTCCTCGAAATGACGGCGGTTCGGCAACTGCGTCAAGGCATCCCGGCGTGCAATGTCGGCGAGCTGCGCTTCGGCGCGCTTGCGGTCGTCGATGTCGCGCGTGATCAGCGCCACGCCCTCCTCGACCGGGACGACCTGGAAGTGCATCCAGCGTCCGCGCATCGAGGTCGCGACGGCCTGGGCCTCGACATCCATCGGCTTCTGCCGTTGCAGCACCGTGAGCAGCAGGTTCAGCAGGCCATCTTCGCGGATCGACGGCACCAACTCGGTCGCGCGACGCCCGATCATCGCAGCGGGGTCCAGCCCGAGCATGGCGCCCGCACGGCGGTTGGCGTCGGTGATCACGAAATCGTGTGTCTGCCCCGACGCATCCCGCTCGGCACGCATCAGCCACAGTGCATCCAGGCTGCCGTCGAGTGTGGCGACGTAGAGCGCCTTGGCCCGACGGGCCTCGCGCCGACTGCTGTCGAGCCCGCGGGCCTGCCGCCACAGCACCAGCGTTCCGAACACGATCAGCAGTGCGACGGCCGCGGACCAGCCGAGGAGACGAAGCCGCGTCTGCTGATAGCCGGCTGTCACGGCGTCGGCCGTGACGGCCACGACGGCGACCATCGGATAGCGATCGATCGGCAGCGCCGTGAAGAAGCGGGCCGTGCCGTCGACCTGGCTGTAGAAGGGCTGGAGCGTCTCGCGGATCTTGTGTGAGCGCTGCAGCACCTTCTGGGCATCGACCTTCTCGCCGAAACTGACGCTGCCGTCCAGACGCCGTGAGCGGTTGATGTTGTCGAGGCCGATCACCGTGATCACGGTGCCCGGCGCCTCGCCTTGATCGAAGCCCTTGGTCAGAGAGCCGGGATCGAGCATCGCGACGACGACGCCGTCGAACTGGCCGTCGTGGGTGAGGCGGCGCATCACCGGCAGCATCCAACCGCCATTCAGATGATCGGGCTGAGGCGCGCCGATGCTCAGACCGACGGCGGGATCGTGGAGGTGACGCTTGAAATCGTCTTCGTCGGCGAGGTTCAGCACAACGTCGGGCGAGGTGCTTTCCTGCACGACGCCACGGCGATCGGTAATGAGCAGGGCGCGGGTCGTGTCCAGCGTCACGAGTCCGGCGGCGCGCAGCCCGGACAGGCTCATCGGGTTGCCGGTCTCGTGCAGCGACTTGACCAGCAGCGTGGTCTGGTCGACACGGTCGAGCACTTCGCCGACGCGCACGGCCAGCTTCTGCGTGTTGCGTTCGGTATCGTGCAGTGCGCGCTGCACCTCGTTGCGGCGGGCGGTGTCGAGACTCAGCTGTGTCACGACGCCGAGCACGGCGAGCAGCAGCACGGCCGCCGCCAGCAGCGCGCTGTGGAGCGTGACCGACGACGTGAGGGGTGAGCGGGCGGAGGAGTTTTCGGTCATTGAAATCCCTCGGGACACATCCGCTGGGGACGGTCCGCGGCACGGTGATTTCGGTAGCGCATTGCCGGACTTGAGTCCCCCGGGGGCACTGCCCCGGGGCGACGGCTCAGCCGATGACGGCGAGCAACTCGACCTCGAACAGCAACGTCGCGTTCGGCGGAATCACACCGCCGGCGCCGCGTGCGCCGTAGCCGAGCGCCGGAGGAATCACCAGGCGCCGCGTACCGCCGACCTGCATGCCGGCCACGCCTTCGTCCCAGCCGCGGATCACCATGCCGCCGCCGAGCGGGAACTCGAACGGATCGCCGCGATCCTTGCTGGAATCGAACTTCCGCCCGGCGCTGCCGTCGTTGTAGAGCCAGCCGGTGTAGTGCACACGGACGTTCTTGCCGACGGTGGCGGTCGGGCCGTTGCCGATCAGTGGGTCTTCGTACTTCAGGCCCGAGGGAGTGGTGTTCATGATCGCTTCCTTTGAAAACAGGGTCGCAGCATAGCCGCAAGGGCCGCTACTGGAACAGTGCGGCCAGTGTGTTGACGGCCAGCGCCAGGATGAGGAGGTTGAAGCCGAAGGACAGCAGGCTGTGCCACAGCACCAGGCGACGCATCGCCCGCGTGTGCACCGTCACGTCGGAGACCTGCGAGGTCATGCCGATCACGAACGAGAAGTACAGGTAGTCCAGGTAGTCGGGCTCGGGCGTGCCCGGGAAGTCGAGCGCGGCCCGGCCCTTCGACGCGGGGCGTGCCTCGAGATCGCGGTGGGCGTAGTGAAAGGCGAAGCGCACGTGGATCAGCAGCCACGACAGCGCGATCGCCACCACCGCCAGCAGGCCGTGCGGCCAGCGTTCGCCGGCCGGTAGATCCCGGCTGGTCAGCAGCAGCGCACCGATCGCGGTGATGCTGGCCGCACAGCCGAGCAGCACGACCACCAGCATCGCGGTGCTGCTCTGGTCGTTGCGAGCCACCTCGTCGGGCCGTGGGATGTCGCCGTGCAGGCCCAGCGTCAGCCCCGACAACAACAGGGAGAGGAGGGCGAAGCCGCACCAGCCGACCAGCAGGGACTCCACCCACGGCAAGTCCGCGATCCGGCACGCGGTTGCGACCCCGCCGCCCAGCGTGGCCGAGACCAGCAGACGGCTGCTGGCGGACCAGGTGCGGAGCCGTGCGCGCCAGGCAGGTTCGGGAATCTCCATGACCGGCATGCTAGGGCCTGCGGGGCTGCCCGACGAGTCGGCTCTGGGGCGCGGCGGCCTTCAGCTCAACGCCGGCGCAGCGATGCGGGCCGAAGTCGGCGCAGTGCCAGCTGCAGCATGCGGGCGTCGGTGCTGGCGCGGTGGCGCTGCTGTCCGGACTCGGCGATGACCTGGCGCTTCAGGGCATCGAAGCGTCGGGCCTGGTCTTCGTCGAGCAGGCTCAGCAGGTGTTCCAGTCGGAAGCTCGGCGTCAGCTCGGCGGCGTCGTACAGGCGTGCCAGCCAGGGGTAGTCGTGTGCCCAGCCGTCGCAGTAGGCGACGCGGCCGTTCAGGCGCTGGTTCAACAAGCCGGCGACCTCGGCTGCGCTGCGGCCGTGTCGCTGCGCGAGCTCGCGCGGGATGTGATGCAGGGCCTGGGCCTGCGGATCCCAGTGCAGCCAGTCCGGCTCGGGCCGGATCAGCGAGCACCAGGCGCGGCCGTCGGGCAGCACGAAGCCGACTTCGATCGGGTAGCTGCCGCGGCCGAAGCCCGACGCTTCGATGTCGAGGATCGTCGGCGCCGCAGGCTCGAACGGACGGGGTGGGGTCAGCACGCGTGCGCCGCATGCAAGTCGCGAGCCGGGTCACGGTCTGCTCCGGCCGCGTCTGCGGCGGCACGTCACTTCACGACCATCAGCGTGAACGGGTACACGTAGGCCTGCAGCGTCACCAGGATCCCGACCAGGCTCGCGAGCGCGATGGAATGGAAGAACACGTAGCGCAGGATGTCGCCTTCGTGATCGAACCAGCGTGTCGCGGTCGAGGCGACGACGATGGACTGCGCGTCGATCATCTTGCCCATCACGCCGCCGGAGCTGTTGGCCGCACCCATCAGGTTCGGGCTCAGGCCCAGCTGCTCGGCCGCGACCTTCTGCATGCCGCCGAACAGCACGTTCGAGGCAGTGTCCGAACCGGTCAGCGCCACACCCAGCCAGCCCATCAGCGTGCCGAAGAACGGATAGAACACGCCGGTCGACGCGAAGGCCAGACCCAGCGTGGTGTCGAGACCGGAGTAGCGGGTGAGCGTGCCGAGCGCGAGCATCAGCACGATGGTGAGCAACGAGTACTTCACCAGCCAGATCGTCCGGCCGTAGGCCTGGACCAGGGCCGGGATGCCATAGCCCATCACGAGGCCGCCCACGACAGCGGCCAGCAGGATGCCCGAGCCGGTCGCCGACAGCAGGCCCAACACGTACTCCGCCGATTCGGCGGTCGGCTTGGGCACCACCGGCGGCATCTTCTCGATCAGCTTGTGCAGGCCCTCGATCGGGAACTTGGGAGCGAAGATGCCGTTCAGCCAGGTTTTGGTGGCTGGCAGACCCCAGACGAACACGAAGGCCGTCAGGATGACCCAGGGCGTCCACGCCTTCACGACGTCCGCTCGCGCATGGCGGGTCGGTGCGGTGGCGGCGCGCGCTTCGCCGCCGTCCTTTTCGTGACCCTTCAGCGACACCGAGGTCCAGATCTCGGACGGCTGCCAGACGCGCAGGAACAACACCAGCGCGGTCATCGAGCAGATCGCGGCGATCACGTCGACCAGCTCCGGGCCCATGTAGTTGGACACCAGGAACTGCGGCACCGCGAAGCTCACGCCGGTGACGAGCACCGCCGGCCAGATCTGCTTCATGCCGCGCCAGCCGGCGAAGGCCAGATCAGCCAGAACGGCACCAGCAGCGAGAAGAACGGCAGCTGTCGGCCGATCATCGCCGACACCGCCAGCACGTCGTAACCGTGCACCTTGGCCAGCGTGATGACCGGCGTGCCGAGCGCGCCGTAGGCCACCGGCGCGGTGTTCGCAATCAGTGACAGGCCGGAGGCCGCGAGCGGAGAGAAGCCCAGGCCGATCAGGATCGCGGCGGTCACCGCGACCGGCGTGCCGAAGCCCGCGGCGCCCTCGAAGAAGGCGCCGAACGCGAACGCGATCAGCAGCAACTGCAGGCGGCGGTCCTCGGTGATGCCGGCGATCGAGTCCTGCAGCACCTTGAAGCTGCCGTTCTGCTCGGTCAGCTGGTGCAGGAAGATGATGTTCAGCACGATCCATCCGATCGGCAGCAGGCCGGTCAGCCCCCCGAGCAGCGCCGCACGACCGGCCATGCCGGCCGGCATGCCGAAGGCGAGGATCGCGATCGCCAGCGCGCTGGCCAGGCCGGCCGCCGCGGCGATGTGGGCCTTGAGGTGCAGAAAGCCGAGGCCGATCAGCATCACTGCCACCGGCACGGCGGCCAGCAGCGTCGAGACGAGCATGCTGTCGAAAGGGTTGTAGACCTGCTGCCAAACCATCGCGAACTCCAATCAGTCACCGCACCGGACGCGGAAGGCCCGTGGCGTTGTCACGGGCTGCGGCGAGAAGATCGCAGGTCTGGAGGTCGCCGAGCTGAAGGCAGGCTGAATGGTGCGCTGTCGCCAAGGCGACAGCGCAATGCAGGACGGTTTCAGCGCGGCGTGATGCGCAGCTCTGGATAGCCGGTGCGGGCGTCCGCCATGCGTTCGAAGCGCAGGTCTTCGAGCACCTCGACCAGCAGCTCGACCGTCGTGCGCACCTCGCAGCCGGGCGCTACATGGCCGCCGAGCACGCGGCCCTGGGCGTCGGCGATGCTCATGTGCAGGTGGGCGCCCGCGGGCGACAGCGAGCCGCACAGGCTCAGGATCTCGACCGGTGCCTCCAGTTGCAGCGGCTCGGTCGCTTCGGCCAACCGCAGCGCGGTGATGCGCAGGCTGCCGATGCCGGCGATCACGAAGGCGGCCGGCCAGCCGCGCTCGACTGTCAGCGCCTCGAGACGGCGCCGCAGGTCGTCGCCGGGCTCGAGCCGCAACGCGGTGCGCATGGGCGGGTCAGCGTGCGGGCAACGGCCGCACCGCGAGCGCGCACAGGTTGCGCACGTGGCGCGGCCCGGGTCGCTGATCGGCGAGCGAGCGCAGCGCCAGCGGACCGGCGGTGACGTCGAGCGCGCGACCGTCCTGCGAGCCGATCACGTAGACCTGCTCGCCGAGCGCGCTGTTGTAGAGCTCGCCCCAGGAAAACACCGCGCGGTAGCCGTCGGTGGCCGTGGCCTCGACCACCCAGGTGCGCGTGTCGCGACGGCCGGCCTCGTCGAAGCCGGCAAGCGTGAGCACGTCGCGCAGCAGCCAGCCGCCGTAGCTCAGGATCTGCTCGTCGCGAGCGCCTTCGCGCTCGACCGCGCGGCGAAGGCTGACCTGGCGCGGCGGCAGCGACTCGAGGTCGCTGCGCTTGAGGTCGCGAGCGCGGCCGTCGGCCACCTGGGCCGTCAGCAGCACCTCGGCGTCGCGTGGCGCCGTGTCGCTGGGGCAGGGTTGCGCGTAAGCGCCGGCGTGGGCGGCGATCGCGGCAGCAAGCAGGGCGTCACGCGGGCACATCGTGCGGCTCCGGTCGAAGGGCTTCGTGGCCATGCTAACGCCCGCTCCGGCGCGTCGCCCCCAAAGGAAAAGCCCCTGCCGCGGGGCAGGGGCTTCGTTGTTGGTGCTCCTGTTGGTGGGTCCCCCGCAGGGGCCCGGGGCCCGGAAGCTCGACCCTTTGTCCGGTGGCCGCGGAGAGTCGACGGGGCGTTGCCCTCCATCGCCATCGAACGGTTCTGATTGTCGGCAGGGAAGATGACAGGCATATGCCGTGATTGGGGGATGCGACCCCCTCATTCCGGTCAGAAGTCGCGTCGAGTTGCCGAATGCCGGGCCCGCTTTTCGTGGTGCGGTGCAGCACGAGCGAAGCGCTCAGGCATGCAGGTCCTGCGTCTCCGGATGGCGCCGCATGTAGCTCGCGACGTAGGAGCACGACGGCTCCACCTTGAGCCCCTGCGCTCGTGCATGCGCCAGGGCTTCCTGCACCAGCGCGGCGGCCACGCCGCGGCCGCGCAGCGCGGTCGGCACGAAGGTGTGGTGCAGGGTCATCACGTGGCCGCGCAGGGCGTAGTCGGCGACCGAGAGCAGGCCGTCGACGCTCGCTTCGAAGCGCGTGGCGGCCGGGTTGTGAAGGACAGTGATCATGAGGCAACGGCAGGGCGGGGAGTGCGGACAGTGTGCACGCGGCGCGTCGTCCGTGCGGGCCGGGCGGTCAGATCCAGCCCAGCAGGCCGAGCAGCGCGCCGGCCGCGATCATCCACAGCAGGTGCAGCCGCGTGCGCCAGACCAGCAGCGCGGCGACGGCGGTCGCCAGCAGGGAACGCCACTCGCTCGGCGGTGCGGCCAGCAGCCAGCCGGTGGCGGCGATCAGCGCCAGCGTGATCGGCGCCATGCCGACCTTGAAGGCGCGCACCGAGCGCCAATCCTGCCGCGTGTGCCCCCAGCGGTTGACCAGCAGCGCCAGCGTGACCGAGGGCAGCATGATGCCCAGCAGGGTGGCCGCCGCGCCCAGCAACCCGGCCGCCTGGTAGCCGAGCAGCGCCACGAACAGCACGTTCGGGCCCGGCGCCGCCTGGGCTATCGCGATCGACGACGTGAATTGCGGATCGCTCAGCAACTGCTGTTCGACGACCATCCAGCGGTGCATGTCCGGCGCCACCGTGATGGCGCCGCCGATCGACAGCAGCGACAGCAGCAGGAAGTGGCCGAACAGCGCCAACAGCGCCGAGCCTTCGGGCAGCGTCACGACGGCGTCTCCGAGGTCCGCAGCCGCCGCCATGCCAGCGCGCAGGCCAGCAGGCCCAGCGCCGGCAGCACCCAGACCAGCGGCCAGCGCAGCAGCGCCACGGCCACGAAGCAGGCGGTGGCCAACGCCGCCAGCGTTGGCAGGCCGAGCGGGCTGCTGCGCAGCGGTGCGGCCAGCTTCAGGCTGTCCCGATGATCATGCCTGCCGCGATGGCCCCCATGCCGCGCAGGGCACCGGCCACCAGGGGATGGGTGGCGAATTGCGCATAGAGCATCGTGGCCGCCAGCACGATCAGCAGCGGCACCGCCATCATCCCGGCCAGCGCGGCGAAAGCGCCACGCGTGCCGAAGTAGCGGTCCCCCACCATCAGCGAGAGGTTGCAGACGTTCGGCCCGGGCAGCACCTGCGCGAGCGCGAGGGCCTCGAGGAACTCACCCTTGCTCAGCCAGCGCTTGTCGTCGCACAGCACGCGCTGAGCCACCGCCAGCACACCACCGAAGCCCTGGAGCGCGAGGCCGGTGAAGGCGGTGAAGAGTTCGGTGCAGGAGGCGGGCCGGGCCAGGGGGGACGGGTCGTCGGAATGCATGCGGGCGATGTTAGTGGTGGCGTGGAACCTCAGCGGGCCACGGCGAACCGGCGTTGCGCGTGCAGGCCCAGCCCGGTGGCGACGCTGGCGAGCCGGTCGCCGCGCACTGCGCGTGCGGCCGGGAAGCTCGCGGCCAGGCGCTTGGTCAGCAGCCGCAGGCCGGTGGACCCGCCGGTGAAGTAGAGCGCGTCCACCGATGCCGCCGTCAACCCGGCCTGCACCACGGTCTGCCGCGCGGCCTCGACGATGCGCTCCACATCGCCGTCGATCGCCTCGGCCGCCTGCGGCGCGCTGAGCGGGACCCTCAGCGCACGTTCGACCAGGTCCAGGTCGATCTGCGTGTCGGCACCGTCGGCGACCGCGATCTTCGCCGCCTCGGCACGCGCCAGCAGCTCGTGCCCGAGCCGTTCGCTCACCGTGCGCAGCAGGCGCCGGTGGTGGCGCGGGTCGGCGTAGAAGGCCGCCATGTTCTTGAGTTCGGCCACGCGTCCCGGCTGGTAGACGGTGTTGATCAGGTGCCAGGTCGCGAGGTCGAAGTACACCGCGCTCGGCACCTCGCGCGGCGGTTGGTCGCCTCGTGCGGGGCCCGAGGCGCCGTAGCCGAGCTCGCGCAGGATGCCGGTGAGCTCGATGCGCCGGTCGAAGTCGGTGCCGGCGATGTGCACCCCGTGGCTGGCGAGGATGTCGTCCTTGCGATCGGTCCGGTCGCGGCGGTCGGGGCCGACGCGCACGACCGAGAAGTCCGAGGTGCCGCCGCCGATGTCGGCCACCAGCACGCATTGCTCGCGCGTCGCCTGCTGCTCGAAGTCGAAGGCGGCCGCGATCGGCTCGTACTGGAACACCACGTCGCGCAAACCTACCGCGCGCGCTGCGGCTTCAAGCGAAGCCTGCGCCTGCGCATCGCGCGTCGCGTCGCCGTCTACGAAGAACACCGGCCGCCCCAGAACAGCCTGCGTGATCGGCGCGCCGAGGGCGGTTTCGGCGGCATGTCGCAGGTGGCGCAGGTAACCGGTGATGACGTCGAGGAACTTCACCGCATGACCGCCTCCGACATCGGTAGTCTGCTCGACCAGGCTGGAGCCGAGGATGCTCTTCATCGAGCGCATCAGGCGGCCTTCGTAGCCGTCCACGTAGGCCGCGATCGCGGCCCGGCCGAAGGCGCGCGGTGGCTCGGCACCGGGTGCGAGCGGCTCGTGCTCGGCGAAATAGAACACCGCCGTCGGCATGGTGGACTCGCCGGCCTCCAGTTCGACCAGGCGGCTGCTGCCGTGGTCGGCGGGAATGGCGATGGCTGAGTTCGAGGTGCCGAAATCGATCGCGCAGTAGGAAAGGGTCGGTCCGGGCATGGTGGCGTCTGGCGAGGGGGCGCGATTCTAGGATGCAGACGCGGGCGGACAACAAAAAACGCGGCCGAAGCCGCGTCTTGAGTGGAGCACCGAACTCGCTGATTACAGCGGGCGGATGTTCGCAGCTTGCGGGCCCTTCTGGCCTTGCTTCACTTCGAACTCGACGCGCTGGTTTTCCTGCAGCGTCTTGAAGCCGTTGCCCTGGATGTCGCGGAAGTGCGCGAAGACGTCGGCGCCACCGCCGTCCTGGGCGATGAATCCAAAGCCCTTGGCTTCGTTGAACCACTTCACGGTGCCGGTTTGCACGCTCATATACGTTCCTGTCGATCAAAAAGTACGGCACGGCAACATGCCGTGCTCATGCAGAGACACTCAAGAAACGTTACCTGGGGGAGACAAACCAGACAGTCGACGAGAACCATCGACCGGATTGAGCAAACACCTAAGAACCGCGATCTTGTGTATATCTACGAAGGTGAGTGTAGCTGATCGTTTCCCATGTGGGCGAAGGAGCCTCGATCCGTTTCACCGATGCCACACCCGTGAACCCTGCGCCGACGACCGGCATGGCCCGCGGTCAGATCAGAGGGATCGTTCGCATCGGCCGTTCTGCATAGTCGGCCAGGCGCTGCAGGGCGTGGCGGTTCAGCAGTCGCAGCCGGCCGTCGGCGATCTCGTGCAGGCCGAGCCTGTGCAGGCGGCGCAGTGTCTTGTTGGTGTGAACCAGCGACAGGCCCAGCGCATCGGCGATGTGCTGCTGCGTGACCGGAAAGGCCACGGCGGCCCCCTCGACGAGGCCCACCCGCTCGGCGCGCCGGTACAGATGGATCAACAGCATCGCGATCCGCTCGGCCGCGCTGCGCTGGCCCACCGACAGCAGCGTCTCGTCGGTCAGGTTCTCCTCGCGCGCAGCCAGCCAGGTCAGGTCGTAGCCGAGGCTCGGGAACTCGCGGTACAGAGACCACAACTCGGCTTTCGGGAAGCGGCACAACTGCAGTTCGGTCAGGGCCTCGGCGCCGTGTGGAGCCCCGTCGGCGAACTGCTCCTGCAAGCCGATGAAGTCACCGGGCAGCAGGAAATTGAGGATCTGGCGGCGCCCGTCGCTGAGGGTCTTGAAGCGGAAGGCCCAGCCCGAGAACACCGTGTAGAGCCACTCGCTCGTCGCATGCTCGGCCAGCACGTCCTGTCCGGCGGCGAAAGCCGCGCTGCCATGGCGGAAGCTCTGGATATAAGCCAATTCCTTCGCGCTGACCGGAGAGAACGCCGGCAGAGCCCGCAGCGGGCACTGGGCGCAGGCGGCCGGCGGCGGGCGGGTGGCGATCGGCGTGATGGGCAAGGGCGGCAAGGGAACTCCGGCGAGTGTCAATTGACATTGTGAAGGCTGATGGTGTGTTCTATCGTGCTGCGCGCCTCACTTCCACCTGAACCGGAATCTCTCCTCCATGACGACACTGTCGCAGTTCTTGTATCTCAGTCAGGTCCGCGGCGACAAGCCTTCGAAACGATCGCCGTGGTGGTGGCCGAGGCGCGGCAGCTGAATGCCGAACAGTCGATCACCGGTGTGCTGGTGTTCGACGGGGCCCAGGTCTGCCAGTACGTGGAGGGCGAGGTGGGCACGATCGATGCGCTGATCGAGCGCCTGATGGTCGACCCGCGTCATGAGCAACTGAAGGTGCTGCACCACGCTACGCTGCAGGGTGAACGGCGGTTCGCGCGTTGGCGCCTGGGCTACCTGATGCTCGACGATGGCCGGGATCTGACGCGTTTCGACGCGCTGAGTGGAGAGGGCGCGATCGCGTCCTTTCTCGAGCAACTGCCGCTGGTCGATCTGGAGCCCTGAGTCAGCCGGCGGCGATGCGCCGCGCGAGCGCTTCAATGCCGGCCTCGGAGAGATCGTCCGTCCCGACGCGCCGCCCTCCGCTCAGCTTCTCGAAGTGGCGGCCTTGCGAGCGGGCGTAGAGCGGGTCGTAGTGCTGTGTCATCAGTGCCGCGAACAGCGGCGGCAGATTGCGCTCCATCGCCCAGTCCTGCCACTGCGCCAGCGTCTCGTTGGCGAGCATGCCCTTGAGCAGGCCGAGCTTGTCGGCAAGGCGTTGCGGGTCGTCGCCGAGCCAGGCGTAGTCGCGCAGCAGGTAGGCCAGGCGGGCGTCGGGCGTAGCATCGATCTGCACCACCGGGCTGACGCGCAGGCGTTCCAGCAGGGCGTCGGGCAGGCTGATGCGGCCGATTCTGCGGCTCTCGGCCTCGACCCAGATCGTGCGCGTCAGGTCGAAGCCCTTCATTGCCGCCGCGAGCTGCGTCTCGAAGGCCTTCTGCGACGGCTGCTCCATGCCGGGCAGTGCGCCGAGCACCGAGCCGCGGTGTGCGGCCAGCGCCTCGAGGTCGAGCACCTGCTCGCCCAGCGCACCCAGCGCCTGCAGCACACGTGTCTTGGCGCTGCCGGTCGGCCCGCACAGCACGCGCAGCGGCAAGCTCGGCGCCAGCGCCGCGATGCGCGCGATGACATGCGCGCGCCAGGCCTTGTAGCCGCCCTGCAGTTGCTGGGCATCCCAGCCCACCAAGCGCATCCAGGTCACGAAGCTGCCGCTGCGCATGCCGCCGCGCCAGCAGTAGAGCAGCGGTCGCCAGCCCTTCGGCCGGTCGTGGAAAGCCGTGTCCAGATGCCGTGCGATGTTGCGTGCGACCATCGCGCCGCCGAGCTTGCGTGCCTCGAAGGCCGACACCTGCACGTACAGCGTGCCGACGACGCGGCGCTCCTCGTCGTCGAGAACCGGGCAGTTGATCGCGCCCGGGATGTGGTCGAGCGCGAACTCGGCCGGCGAGCGCACGTCGATCACGGTGTCGAAGCCGGCGAGGTCGTCGACGGTGGTCGGGCAGTGGCTCACCGTCGGGCCGCCCGATTCGGTTTGATCGACACTTGCATCATGGAATCCATCCGACTCACATCCTTTTCCCACGGTGGCGGCTGCGGCTGCAAGATCGCGCCCGGGGTGCTGGCCGACATCCTGTCGCGTGCCCCGGCCGGGCTGATCCCACCCGACCTGCTGGTCGGCACCGAGACAGCCGACGACGCGGCGGTCTACCGACTCAACGAGCACCAGGCGCTGGTGGCCACCACCGATTTCTTCACGCCGATTGTCGACGAGCCCTACGACTTCGGCCGCATCGCGGCCACCAACGCGATCTCCGACGTCTATGCGATGGGCGGCACGCCGATCCTGGCCCTGGCCCTGGTCGGCATGCCGCTGAACAAGCTGCCGCCCGCGGTGATCGGCCGCATCCTGGAGGGCGGCGCGAGCGTGTGCCGCGAGGCCGGCATCCCGATCGCCGGCGGACACTCGATCGACGTGCTCGAGCCGATCTACGGCCTGGTCGCGCTGGGCCTGGTGCACCCCGAGCGCGTGCGCCGCAATGCCGACGCCCGGCCGGGCGACGTGCTGGTGCTCGGCAAGCCGCTCGGCGTGGGAGTGCTGTCGGCGGCGTTGAAGAAGGGCCGCCTCGACGCGGCCGGCTATGCCGAGATGCTGCGCCTCACCACGCAGCTCAATCGCGTGGGCAGCGAACTCGGTGCGCTGGACGGCGTGCACGCGATGACCGACGTGACCGGCTTCGGCCTCGCGGGCCACCTGCTGGAGGTGTGCCGTGGCTCCGGACTGGCCGCCGAAGTCGACCTGGCGAGCGTGCCGTGGATCGACATCGCGCGAGGCTTCGCGCAGGAAGGCATTGTCACCGGCGCTCGGCACGCAACTGGGCCGGCTACGGCGACCACGTCGATCTCGGCCCGCAGGTCGAGCCCTGGCAGCGTGCGCTGCTTAGCGATCCGCAGACGAGCGGCGGGTTGCTGGTGTCGTGTGCGCCGGGCGCCGTTGACGCGGTGCTGGCCGCGTTCTGGCGCGCCGGCTTCGCGGCGGCCGCATCCATCGGTCGGCTGCAGTCCGGCGCCGCGCGCGTGCGGTTCGCATGAGCGGGCGCAAGCTGCAGCAGCTCGACTTCGCACTGCGCGGCGAGTTCATCACGCTCGACGCGCTGCTCAAGGCGACGGGACTGGCCGACAGCGGCGGCGCCGCCAAGCAACTGATCCAGTCCGGCCAGGTCCAGGTCGACGGCCGCGAGGAACTGCGGCGCGGCGCCAAGCTGCGGGCCGGTCAGGTGGTCGCCGTGAGCGGCGCGCGCGTGCGGCTGCTGGCCGCGGAAGGCGCGGGAAGCGCTTGATCGTGTCGGGCTCGGGAACGCGATCGATTCTCGGTTCGGCTGCGCGCGCAGGGCTTTGCACTCGCGTCGCCGAGATGTCAGCCTTGGCTGCCTAGCATGCAGCGTCGATCGGATGCCCGCGCATCCGGCGATCCGTGCAACCCGACCCTCAGCAGGAGACGACGATGACAGCCAGACGCCAGTTCATCCAGTGGATACCCGCAGCCGGCCTGGCCGCCTGGGCAGGACGCCATGCGCAAGCGCAGACCAAGGTCAGCGAGAAGGATCCGCAGGCCGTGGCGCTGGGCTATGTGGAAGACGCGACGAAGGCCGACAAGGCCAAGTTCAAGACCTACGCCGCCGGGCAAAAATGCGGCAACTGCCAGTTGTTCCAGGGCAAGGCGGGCGACGCCGCCGGCAACTGCCCGCTGTTCGCCGGCAAGCAGGTGGCCGCAGCAGGGTGGTGCAGCGCCTACGCGAAGAAGGCCTGAGCGGTCCGCTCCTGGCGGCGCCTCGGTCAGAACGGCGGCGGCGACTCGAAGGCGAGCGCCGGCCGGCCGGGCATCGGGTGCGCGAAGGCCAGGGCGCTGGCGTGCAGCAGCAGGCGCGGTGATCGGGCCATCATCGACGGCGGTGCGTACAGCGCGTCGCCGAGGATGGCGTGGCCGATGGCCATCAGGTGCACGCGCAACTGGTGCGTGCGGCCGGTTTCGGGCGTGAGCTCGAGGCGGGTCGAATCGCCGCTCGTGTCGTAGGACAGCACCTGCCAGTGCGTGCGCGCGGGTTTGCCGCGCGCGTGATCGACCTGTTGGCGCGGCCGGTTCGGCCAGTCGGCGCCGAGCGGCAGGTCGATGCGGCCCGCGGCCGGCTCGACATGGCCTGCGACCACGGCGACGTAGCGCTTCTCGACTTCACGCTGCTCGAACGCCCGGCTCAGGCGTCGCTGCATCTCGACGCCCAGCGCGAACACCATCAGCCCGGAGGTGGCCTCGTCGAGCCGATGCACCACGCGGGCGTCCGGCCAGGCGCGCTGCACCCGGGCCGCCAGGCAATCCTGCTTCAGCGGGCCGCGTCCGGGCACGGCCAGCAAGCCGGGTGGCTTGTCGACGACCAGCAGGGCCTCGTCGCGGTAGAGCGCCGGCGGTGCGGGCCCCACCAACGGGTCGTCGGCTGGCGTCACCTCCGTGGCTCGGGTCAGAGACCCAGCCAGTTGCCGATGGCGAGCATCGCGGCTTCGTCGTAGGTGGCGAAGCCCTGGTACTTGGTCGGTTCGAGCTTCTTGCGGCCGTCCTCGCTGCCATCGAGCGACAGCAGGTAATCGCGCACGATGCCGACCTGCTCCGCACTGAGCGAGGGGCTCGCGATCACGTGCTTGATCGGCACCGGCTTGGACTTGAACAGCACCTTGCCGCCCTTGGCTTGCCAGGCCTTGATGACCGATGACGCTGCGGTCGCACCGACGTGGGTGAGATTGTTCTCGACGAAGAAGGGCACCGCGTCCTGGTAGCGGGTGTAGGTGAAGGCCACGCCCTTGGGATCGCCGATCGCGTCGCGCAGCGAGGCTCGCACCATCCACGAGGTGATCGAGTCTTCGTCGGGTGCGCCGAGGCGCAGGCCCTTGATGTCGGCCAGCGACTTCAGCGGCGAGTCGGCCTTGACGAGGAAGTTGGCGCTGTACTGTTCGTAGCCCTTGGTCACGACCACCAGCTTGTAGCCCGACTGCTTGATGGCGACGATCGACAGGTGGGCCGGGTGCACCATCGCCAGGTCGTAGGCCTTCTCGGCCAGGCGCTTGCGCAGCGTCGGGTAGTCGCCCACGGGCTCGATGGTCACCGGCTGCTTCAGCAGCTTGCCCAGGTCGGCCGCGATAGCGGCGTACTTGGCGGCGATCTGCTCGTTCGGCACGCGGTAGGTCACGCCTTCGTTGACCGCGAACACCAGGCCAGCCTGGGCCCAGGGCGCGGCCAGCAGCAGACAGGCGGCCAGGAAGCGGCGCATTCTCGTGGGTCCCATTCTTTCTCCTCCGGTCGGACGGCAACAGCGAGACCGACGGTGGACCAGCTTGCCACCGGATCAGTGCGCGCACTGGCCCGGATTAGAGCGCACGCCGGCCGCGTTCCGACCCCGCCGGGGCCCGCGGCGTCGCTGAATCCGGTGAAGTCGTGTCAGTCTTGGCGCCCGGCCGACTTCAGCAGCGTCTCCTGCATGAAGAGCAGCATCGCGTAGAACTGGTAGTCGGCGTTCTCCTTGCGGCGAAAGCCGTGCCCCTCGTTCTCGGCGAGCAGGTACCAGACCGGCGTTCCGGTCTGCCGGACGCGTTCGACGATCTGTTCGGCCTCGGTCCACGGCACCCTCGGGTCATTGCGACCCTGGATCACGAACAGCGGCTTGCGGATCTTCTGTGCGTTGTTCAGCGGCGAGATGCGTTCGAGGAAGTCGCGCATCGCCGGATCGCGCTCGTCGCCGTATTCCACGCGGCGCAGGTCGCGCCGATAGCTCTCGGTGTTGTTCAGGAAGCTCACGAAGCTGGAGATGCCGACGATGTCGATCGCACCGGCGATGCGGTCGGCGAAGTGCACGCTCGCGGCCAGGCTCATGTAGCCGCCGTAGCTGCCGCCGACCACCAGCACGCGGCCCGCGTCGAGGTCCGGCTTCGTGGCGATCCAGTCGAGCAGCGTGCCGAGGTCCCTGACGGCGTCCTCGCGCTTCATGCCGTTGTCGAGCGCGAGGAAGGTCTTGCCATAGCCCGAGGAACCGCGCACGTTGGGCTCGACGATGGCGACGCCGAGCTCGTTGACAAGGTAGCTCCAGCGGCCCAGGAAGCCCATCGTCGCTTGCGCTTCGGGGCCGCCGTGCACCAGCACCACGACCGGCCGCTTGCCGGTGAAGCGCGCCGGCGGCGGACTGAGCACGGCCGACATGCTCAGGCCGTCGAAGCTGGTCCAGCGCACGATGCGCTGGTCGGGGAAGCTGGTGGTGTCCAGGCCCGGCGGCACGTGGGGCCGTGTCCACGGCTGCACCGTGCCGAGGTCGACGTCGAGCGCCAACAGGCGGCCCGGCCCCTGGGCGCTGTCGATCGCCACCGCGAGCCGGTGGGTGCGCGGCTGGAAGCGCACCGCATTCACGCCGCCGGCCGGCAGCGCGGGGAGCGCTCGTTCGCGCAGCGTGCGGGTGTCGACGACGCGCAGTTCCTCGCGACCGTCGACGTTCATCTTCAGCGCCGCCAGCGCGCCGTCGTCGCTGAGTTGGGCCGCGCCGACGTCCCAGGGAATCGCCGCCGTGAGCCGCGTCAGCGCGCGGCTCGCGAAGTCGTAGCGCATCAGCTCGCGGAACTCGCCGGCGCGGTCGCTCAGCACGTAGAGCGAGGCGCCGTCCGGCGAGTAGCCGACCGGGAAGTGCGTGGCCTGCAAGGGTTCGCCGACGGCCGGCAGCAACTGCGTCGGCGTGCCGTCGGCGAGGTCGATCAGCCAGACCTGCGAATCGGTCGCCGAGCGGTAGCGCGTGATCGCCAACTGCTTGTCGTCACGCGAGATCTCGCCACCGAACCAGCCGGTGCCGGGCAGCTCGGCGATGCGGCGGCGCGACGACGGCTGCAGGGGATCGACCAGCCACAGCGTGGTGGTGGGCGTTGCGCGGCTGCCGCCCTCGGCGGTGCGGTCCAGCGGTACCGCGGTGTAAAGCAACTGCGCGCTCTGGTGCAGCCAGCCGATGGCGTCGTGGCGCTGGTCGGGATCGGTCAGCAGCGTGGGTTGGCGCTTGCCGGCATCGAGCCGATACAGCTGCTCGGCCTCGTTGCCGCCGGGGCTGCGCGAGAACACGAGGTAGCGGCCCAGCACTGGCTCGTAGCTCGCCTCGGTCACCGGGTCGGCGAAGTCGGTCAGCGCGACCGGGGCCGCCAACGGGCCGGGCACACGGAACAGCTGCGCGGTGTTGGCGCCGGCCGGGCGGTGCGAGACCAGCATCTCGTCGCGTGCCGGATGCCAGTCGGCGAGGGCATGGCCGCGAAAATCCGTGTAACGCTCGACCTGCTGCACCAGCGACACCGGGATGGCCGGGATGCCCTGCACGACGAGGTTCTCGTTCGGCAGCAGCGTGCCGGCGGCCGGCGAGCGCGCCGCAGGCGTGCCGCAGGCCTGCAGCATCAGCAGGCCGGCGAGCAGCGAGGTGGCGAGGAGGATCGTGCGGGGCATGGCAGCAGTGCAGGGGATTCTTCGGGTTCCAGAACGGGACAAGGGGCCGCAGCCCCTTGTCGACACCCTGGAGCGTAGCCGCAGCCACGCACCTCGACGCGATCAGTGCCGCTGCTCGATACCGGCGATGGCCCAGGGACGGCTGTCGTCGTCCGGCTTCACGAGGTGCCAGACCTCGTCGAAATCGGTGGCGGCGGCGTCGCTCAGTTCGCGCACCAGGCCGTGGAAGCGCACGCTGACCACTTGCCGGCCGTCCTCACGGGCCAGGTCCAGAACCTCGGCGTCGATCTTGAGCACGTCGGTCTGCTGCGAGGTCTCGCCGCGCTCCTGCAGGTCCAGGCGCAAAGAGGCGAACAGCTCGGGCGTCGTGAAAGCGCGCAGGTCGTTCAGATCGGCCGTGTCGTTGGCTGCCTGGAGGCGGATGAAGATCTGCTTGGCGAGGCGTTCGAAGCCGGCGGCGTCGAAATCAGCCGGCAATGCTCCGCCCGTGGACACCATGGCGACCGGGGGCGCTGCCGCGACGGGCGGGGGCTCCACGCGGCGCTGCAGTGGCTCGGCCGGCGCGGG
>NZ_AZND01000042.1:0-23196 GCF_000576205.1 Methylibium sp. T29
GCCGACGGCACGCGGCGCTGCAGCGTCGCCATCGTCGGTGCCGGGGTGGCCGGGCTGGCGGCGGCGCGGTCGCTGCGTCACGCCGGCATCGACGACTTCCGCGTGTTCGAACTGGAAGACGCGGCCGGCGGCAATGCGCGCGCGCACGCCATGGGCGGCATGCGCTGTCCGCTCGGCGCGCACTACCTGCCGTTGCCCGGCCCCGAGGCACGCGAGGTCACCGAACTGCTGCACGAACTGGGCGTGGCGCGCAGCGAGGCCGGCCGCACGGTCTACGACGAACGCCATCTCTGCCATGCGCCGCAGGAGCGGGTGTTCGTGCCGTCCGCCCAGGTCGATGCCATCGCGCCCGGCCGCTGGCACGAAGGCCTGCTGCCGCTGGACGGCGCCGGGGTCGGCACGCTGGCGCAGATGCAGCGCTTTGCCGCCGAGGTGGGGACACTGCAGCGCACGCTGAGCTTCGCGATGCCCACGCTGCGCAGCCGCTGGAGCACGGGCCTGGCGGCCCTCGATGCGCTCAGCTTCGCCGCTTGGCTGAACGAGCAGGGCTACGACGACGCGCGTCTGCTCGCCTATCTGGACTACGGTTGCCGAGACGACTACGGCGCCGGTCTCGGTCTCGTGTCGGCCTGGGCCGGGATTCATTACTTCGCGAGCCGCCACGGCTTCCATGTCCCTGGCGAAGACGCCGCCGAGCCCGCCGACGCGGTGCTGACCTGGCCCGAAGGCAATGCGTGGCTGACCGAAAGGCTGGCACGCGGACTCGACGAGCGCCTGCAGACCGCCGCGGTGCTGACCCGCATCACGCCGTCGCGTCACGAGGTGGCGCTCGAGGTCTGGAATGCGCGGGCGGCGCGGCCGGAGCGCTGGCTGGCGCGGCAGGTCGTCGTCTGCGTGCCGCTGTTCGTCGCGTCGCGGCTGATCGATGCGCGGCCGGCGGCGCTGGCCGACGTGGTGCCGCGGCTCACCTATGCGCCCTGGCTGGTCAGCAACCTGCAACTGCATGCGCCGCTGATCGACCGCCCCGGTCCGCCGCCGGCCTGGGACAACGTGATCGCCGGCAGCCCGGCGCTGGGCTATGTCGATGCGATGCACCAGAGCCTGCGCCCGGTGCCCGGCCCGACGGTGCTGACGCACTACTGGGCGCTCGGCGGGCAATCGCGCGCCGAACTGAAGGCGCAGCGGGCCCGTCTGCTGACGGCGCCGTGGACTGCCTGGCGCGACGCGGTGCTGGCCGACCTGCTGCCGGCGCACCCCGACCTGCCGCAGCGGCTGGCGCGGTCGACTCGATGCGCTACGGTCACGCGATGATCGTGCCGACCCCCGGGCTGCGCGGCGACGCGGCGCTGGCCGCGCTGGGCACGGCGCAGGGGCGGCTGCATTTCGCCCACGCCGACCTGTCGGCCAGCTCGGTATTCGAGGAGGCCTACACGCGCGGCACACTGGCGGGCCAGGCGGTCGCGCAGGCCCTGGGCGGCACCGAGACTTCGAGGAGACCGACATGAAGCCCCATCGCATTGCGGTGATTCCCGGCGACGGCATCGGGCAGGAGGTGATGCCGGAGGGCCTGCGCGTGCTGGAGGTCGCGGCGCAGCGCTTCGAACTGCCGCTGCAGTTCGATCATTTCGACTGGGCCTGCGCCGCCTACTGGCAGCGCACCGGGCAGATGCTGCCCAACGACTGGTTCGCGACGCTGAGCGGCTACGACGCCATCTACTTCGGCGCGGTCGGCTGGCCGGCGGTGGTGCCCGACCACGTGTCGCTGTGGGGCTCGCTGCTCAAGTTCCGCCGCGAGTTCGACCAGTACGTCAACCTGCGCCCGGTGCGGCTGTTCGACGGCGTGCCATGTCCGCTGGTCGACCGCGACGGCCGGCCGCGCAAGCCCGGCGACATCGACTTCTTCGTGGTGCGCGAGAATACCGAGGGCGAGTACACCCATCTTGGCGGGCGCCTCTTCGAAGGCACCGAGCGCGAGATCGTGATCCAGGAGTCGGTGTTCTCGCGCCACGGCACCGACCGGGTGATGAAGTTCGCCTTCGAGCTGGCGCAGTCGCGGCCGCGCAAGCACCTCACCGTCGCCACCAAGTCCAACGGCATCGCCATCAGCATGCCGTGGTGGGACGAACGCGCCGAGGCGATGGCGCAGGGCTACCCCGAGGTCACGGTCGACAAGCAGCACATCGACATCCTCAGCGCGCGCTTCGTGCTGCAGCCGACTCGCTTCGACGTCGTGGTCGCCAGCAACCTGTTCGGCGACATCCTCAGCGACCTGGGCCCGGCCTGCACCGGCACCATCGGCCTGGCGCCCTCGGCGAACCTGAATCCGCAGCGCCATTTCCCCTCGTTGTTCGAGCCGGTGCACGGCTCGGCGCCCGACATCTTCGGTCGCGCGATCGCGAACCCGGTGGCGATGATCTGGTCGGGCGCGCTGATGCTCGACTTCCTCGGCGGCGCGATCGGTGCGGACACCGCACGCCATCTGCAGGCCCACGACGCCATCGTGGCGGCGATCGAGCGGGTGCTGGTGACCGGGCCGCGCACGCCCGACCTGGGTGGCCACGCCTCGACGACCGTGATGGGGCGCGCGATCGCCGAGCAGGTGGCGGCCGGCGCGCCTTAGGCGCGTTGGCTCAGCGCGCGCCGGCGCGTGTCAGCCGGTCGAGTTCGGCGCAGGCCGCGGCCTTGCCCTCGTTGAACACCACCACCTCGTTCGACAGCAAGCGGTTGCGGCTCTCGCGCGGTGCGCCGCTGTCGATCCGATACGCCCAGTTCCACGGGCCCTTCTGGCGCCCCGTGGTCCACACCTCGACGGCCTTGCCGCGGTGCTCGAACCGCTCCTGCATCGTTTCCCCCGTGTCGCGAGTGTCTACGCTGCCATGATGAGCCTCTGTACGTTTTGTTTCATCCTCGATCTGGGTGGCGCCGCGCCCCGGGCGGGCCCGGGGAATCGGGGGGACGGCGGAGTGCTGAGAAGGTGTCGGCGCGGCTTGAATAATAAGAATGATTCTCATTACAATACAAGCCATGGCGCCGGTCTCCGAACCCGTGCCATCGCAGCCAGGGCCCCCACCCGAGCCAGTCCGACGACTCAGCACGCCCGCGTCCGCGCGGTGGAGGCTCGCAATGAATCGCAACGATCCCGAAGGCGCCGTGCGCCGTCTGCCGGCCGAACTGTCGGACGACGACGTCGACCCCGGCACGCTGCCGAGCGCCGAGGCGCTGCTGGCCGGCACGCTGGCCTTGATGACCGGCGTGGTGGAGCGGGCCGCGCTGGCCCAGCCGCTCGCGGCACACGGCCAGAGCCTGCTGATGGCGGCCAAGGTGCGCCGGCAGCTCGGGTGCCTGAGTCACCACCCTCAGCTGAGCGAAGGGTTCCGGCTCACGCTGCACCGTCTGCTCGGCCATTGGGATCGCCTGACGCCGACCGCCGAGGTCTCGGACGCCGTCGGCATCGATCCGGCCGAAGCCGCCCAGCGGCTGTGGCACCGCGCACCCGGGCAACTGCAATAGCCCCCGGTGCGGCGCGCGGCACTCAGCCGCGCATCAGCGCCTCGATCTCGTCGGGCCGCACCGGCACGCCCCGGCTCAGCAGCTCGCAGCCATCGGGCGTGACGAGCGCGTCGTCCTCGATGCGGATGCCGAGGTGCCAGTAGCACTCCGGCACGTCGGGGGCCGGCCGCACGTAGAGCCCGGGCTCGATCGTGACCACCATGCCCGGCTGCAGACGGCGCGAGGGCTTCTTGATGGTGAGGCCGCCGAGCCCGTTGGGCTGCTCGATCGGCGCCTCGTCGAGCGCGAGGTACTCGCCGGCATCATGCACGTCCAGCCCCAGCCAGTGGCCGGTGCCGTGCATGTAGAAGCGCCGGTAAGCGGCGCTGGCCACCACGTCGTCGACCGTGCCGTGCCGGTCGCGGTCGAGCAGACCCAGGTCCAGCAGGCCGACGCTCAGCGCGCGCACCGCGGCCCAGTGGCTGTCGGTCTTGCGGGCGCCGGGCCGGGTGTGGGCGATCGCGGCCTCCTGGGCGGTCAACACCAGCTCGTAGAGCGCGCGTTGCGGCGCCGTGTAGCGGCCGTCGACCGGAAAGCTGCGCGTGATGTCGCTCGCATAGCTGCCGTACTCGCAGCCGGCGTCGATCAGGCACAGCTCGCCGGGCCGCAGCTCGGCGTCGCCGGCGGCGTAGTGCAGCACGCAGGCATTGCGGCCTGCGGCGACGATGCTCGTGTAGGCCGGGCCGCTGGCACCGCTGCGGCGGAACTCGTACAACAGCTCGGCCTCGAGCTGGTACTCGCGCAGGCCGGGCCGGCAGGCCTGCATCGCGCGCACATGCCCGGCCGCACCGATCTCGCCGGCGCGGCGCATCAGCGCCACCTCGTGCGGGTCCTTGAACAGGCGCATTTCGTCGATCAGCCGCGCCAGATCGCGCTGCTGCGTCGGCGACTCGATGCCGGCGCGTGAACGCGCACGCACGCTGTCGAGCCAGTCCGCGACGCGGCCCGCGAGCCCTTCGTGTCCGCCGAACGGGAACCACACCGCCGGGCAGTTGGCGAGCCGCTGCGGCAACACCGTGTCCAGCGCCTCGATCGGCATCGCCTCGTCGATGCCCAGCGTGGCGGGCGCGGACTCGGGGCCGAGCCGGTAGCCATCCCAGATCTCGCGCTCCTCGTCCTTCGGGCGGCACAGCAGCAGGCTGCGGCCGGCGGCGTCGAGGACGAGCAGCGCGCCCGGCTCGGCGAACCCGGTCAGGTAGTAGAACGCGCTGTCGTGGCGATAGGGGTGTTCGCTGTCAGCGTTGCGGGTGCGCTCCGGTGCGGTCGGCAGCACGGCGATGCCGCCACCGGCCTCGCGCAGCGCGGTGCTCAGGCGTGCGCGGCGCTCGGCATAGACGGAGGGGCTCATGGGGCGATGCGGTTCTGGGTACGCTTGCAGTGTAGTGAGCGCGGCAGGGGCAAGGTGCCCGCCGCGCGCGGTACCGATCATCGAAGACCAGGAGTCCCTCTCATGCAATACCGCCGTCTCGGCCGCTCGGGCCTGCAGGTCAGTGAACTGTCGCTCGGGTCCTGGGTGACCTATCACAACCAGGTCGATGTGAGCGCCGCGAAGGACATGCTCGCGGCTGCCTTCGATGCCGGCGTCAACTTCTTCGACAACGCCGAGATCTATGCCAACGGCCGCAGCGAGTCGATCATGGGCGAGGCGCTGCGCCAGCTCGGGCTGCCACGGCTCGACGTTGTCGTGTCGACCAAGTTCTTCTGGGGACTGGACCGTGCGAAACCGGGCGAGCGGCCGCGCATCAACGGACAGGACACGCTGAATCGCAAGTACCTGCACCAGGCGATCGACGGCGCGCTGCGGCGGCTGCAGCTTGACTTCGTCGACCTCGTGTTCTGCCACCGGCCCGACCCGCACACACCGATCGAGGAGACGGTGTGGGCCTTCCACGACCTCATCACCCGCGGCAAGCTGCTCTACTGGGGCACCAGCGAATGGAGCGCCCAGGAGATCCGTGCCGCCTGGGAGATCGCGGACCGGCACCACCTGCACAAGCCGGTGATGGAGCAGCCGCAGTACCACCTGTTCCACCGCCGCCGCGTCGAGGAGGAGTACGCGCGGCTCTATGAGGACATCGGGCTGGGCCTGACCACCTGGAGCCCGTTGGCGAGCGGCCTGCTGACTGGCAAGTACCGACGCGGCATCCCCGAGGGCAGCCGTGGCGCGCTTGAGAACATGGCCTTCCTGCGCGACGGCCTCACGGATCCGGCGAAGAACGCCGCGGTCGGCCAGCTCGAGGAGATTGCCGCCGATCTGGGCGGCACGGTCGCGCAGCTCGCGATCGCCTGGGCGAACCGCAATCCGCGCGTCAGCACCGTGATCCTCGGGGCCAGCCGCATCGCACAGCTGCAAGACAACCTGAAGGCCTTGACGCTCGCGCCGCGGCTCACGCCGGAGGTGCTGGCACGGATCGACGCGGTGACGAAGCCGCTGGCAGCCTGAACCGGCTCAGCCCGGTCCGCCGCGGTTCAGCGCCAGCGGATCGATGCGGTTCGACGGGTGCACCGGCACCGGCTCCAGCATGGCGCGGCGCGCCGCCGAGCGCTTGTCGGCGGCGGCACGGCGGCGGTTGTCGGCCACCACGTCCATCTGCATGCGCACGAAATTGGCCAGGCGCTCGATCTCGGCCTCGCCGCCGAACAGCGCGCCGGTGCGCGGCAGCTTCACCGCCTTGCCGTCACGCATCACCAGCGCGAGATAGCAGGTGCTGGGGCGCGCCCAGACGGGAATCCGCGACGCCCGCGGCCGCCGCTCGACGACGTTGACCTCGCTCAGGTCCGACACCGCGACGCGACGCGCCGAATGCCGCCAGCCGCGCCGCCACGAGACGAACTTGACGCTCGCTGCCACCCGCTCCCAGGTCCACAGGTCCCAGACCACGGCGGCGAGCCACAGCAAGCCGGCGGGCCACAGCGGCCAGCCCTCGAGCTGCAGGCCTGCCGCAGCGGCCAGGCCGCTCGCCAGCAGCAGGCCGGCCGCGACCAGCACCTGGGGCTCGCCGGGGGTCCACAGGCTGCGGTGGTAGACGACCGAGTCGGTGTGGTCGCCGGACACCGGTTCATGCGCCAGCCAGGCGGCGCGCAGGCCGTGCACGGCGCCGCGCTGCAGCAGCACGGCGACCGGCACGCTCAGCAACCAGAGCAGCGGTGAGCCCACCCCGTCCATCGCTCTCAACTCCCATCCTGCAAGGCCTGCCAGCGTTGCGGCGTACCGACGTCGGTCCAGGGCCCCAGGTAGAGGCTGCCGCTGATCCGGTCGCGGGCGATCGCCGCATCGAAATGAGGTCGCAGCGGCGCCTTCTGCCCCGGCGGCACGCCCTCGACCAGTCTCGATTGGAACAAGCCCACCGTGGAGTACGTGTAACGAGTGATGACCGCCGCATCGTCGCCCGCCAGGATGCGGCCTTTGTCACTGAGGCCGAAGTCGCCGCAGGGGTGTTGCGGCGGGTTGGGCACGAGCCAGAGGTGGGCCAGATCGCCACCGGCCATGAAGTCGTTCACGTGCTGCGCATCGAATCGGAAGCCGGGCATGTAGGCATCGCCCGCCATGACCCAAAAGGTGTCCGATTGCAACAGCGGCAGCGCGGTGGCGATCCCGCCGGCGGTTTCGAGCGCGCCGCCGTAGTGCCGGCCTTCCATCGAGTAGCGGATGCTCAGCCCGAAGCGCGAACCGTCGCCCAGCGTGGCCGGGAACTGCTCCTCGAGCCAGGCGGTGTTGATGACCACGTGGCGCACGCCGTCGCGCGCCAGCGCCTCCAGCTGCCACTCGATCAGCGGCTTGCCGTGCACCGGTAGCAGCGGCTTGGGTGTGTGGTCGGTCAGCGGGCGCATGCGCTCGCCGCGGCCGGCGGCAAGGATCAATGCGGGCGCGTTCATGCGGCCGCCCCGCGGCGCAGCGCATGGCGTTCGGCGCGCGCCGGCGCGAAGGCCTCGATCAGCCGCGCGATCACGGCCTCGGCACGCGCCGAGTTGTCGGCGTGGCGGTGGCACGCATACACGTCGAGCGTCACCGCGTCCAGCTCGGGCCACGTGTGCACCGCGAGATGCGATTCGGCCAGCAGCAGCACGCCGGTGACGCCGCGCGGTTCGCCGTCCTCGGAAGGGAAGGGATGGAAGCACTCGCCGACCGGCTGCAGGCCGGCGTCGAGAACGGCCCCCAGGCACAGCGCGCGCAGCGCCGACACGTCGACCAGGGCCGGGCTGCCGCGGCGGCAGCCGCTCAAATCGGCGGTGAGGTGCAGACCCTGCATGGGTGGCGCGACGGGGCTCGTAAAATCGTCGATTCTGCCGCTTCCGTGGCGCCCTTTTCCCCTGCAAACCATGGCTGCCCTCGAATCCCGCACGCCCGCCACCCCCGACACCTCGCTGATGGCCAACGCGATCCGCGCGCTGGCGATGGACGCAGTGCAACAGGCCAATTCGGGCCACCCCGGCGCGCCGATGGGCATGGCCGACATCGCGGTCGCGCTGTGGGGCCGGCACCTGCGCCACAACCCGGCCAATCCGCTCTGGGCCGACCGCGATCGCTTCGTGCTGAGCAACGGCCACGGATCGATGCTGATCTATGCGCTGCTGCACCTGACCGGGTATGCGCTGCCGCTCGAGGAACTGCGCAACTTCCGCCAGCTTCACAGCAAGACGCCGGGCCACCCCGAGGTCGGTATCACGCCGGGCGTCGAGACGACCACCGGCCCGCTGGGGCAGGGCCTCAGCAACGCGGTCGGCATGGCGCTGGCCGAGAAGCTGCTGGCGGCGGAGTTCAATCGCGACGGCCATGCCATCGTCGATCATCACACCTATGTCTTCCTCGGCGACGGCTGCCTGATGGAGGGCATCAGCCACGAGGCCAGCGCGCTGGCGGGCGCCTGGAAGCTCGACAAGCTGATCGCGCTGTACGACGACAACGGGATCAGCATCGATGGCCAGGTGGCGCCGTGGTTCGTGGACGACACCGCGAAGCGCTTCGCGGCCTACGGCTGGAATGTGATCGGGCCGATCGACGGTCACGATGTCGATGCAGTCGACGCGGCGATCACGCAAGCCAAGCGCCACGCGGGCCAACCCAGTCTGATCGTGTGCGAGACCGCGATCGGCAAGGGTTCACCGAACCGCGCCAATACCGCCAAGGCGCACGGCGAGCCGCTCGGCGCCGAGGAGATTGCGCTCACGCGGGCCGCGATCGGCTGGCCGCATGCGCCATTCGAGATCCCGGCCGAGGCCTACAACGACTGGGACGCCAAGGACGCCGGTGCCAACCTGCAGGCCGACTGGGAAGGCCGCTTCGAGGCCTACCGCGCCGACCATCCCGCCGCCGCGGCCGAGTTCGAACGCCGGATGGCGGGCGCGCTGCCGGAGAACTTTGCGCAGATCGCAGTGGACGCTGCCATCGCGGCACACGCCAAGGCCGAGACGGTCGCCAGCCGCAAGGCCAGCCAGCTCGCGCTGGAGGCCTTCACCGCTGCGTTGCCCGAACTGCTGGGCGGCAGTGCCGACCTCACCGGCTCGAACCTCACCAACACCAAGAGCACACCGGCGCTGCGCTTCGATGCGGCAGGTGTCTCGAACGGGGGCCGCCACATCAACTACGGCGTGCGCGAGTTCGGCATGGCGGCGGTGATGAACGGCATCGCGCTGCACGGCGGCTTCATCCCCTACGGCGGCACCTTCCTGACCTTCAGCGACTACTCACGCAACGCCATCCGGATGGCCGCGCTGATGAAGCAGCGCGTGGTGCATGTCTTCACCCACGACAGCATCGGCCTCGGCGAGGACGGCCCGACGCACCAGAGCGTGGAGCACGCCGCGAGCCTGCGGCTGATCCCGAACCTCGATGTCTGGCGCCCCGCCGACACGGCCGAGACAACGATCGCGTGGACCAAGGCGCTGCTGAACGTGGACCGCCCGACCGCGCTGCTGCTGTCGCGTCAGAACCTGCCCTACCTGCCGAAGGCCGGGCTCGACGAGGTGGCGCGCGGCGCCTACGTGCTGGCCGAGCCGGCCGAGGTGGGGCTCAAGAGGAAGGCCCAGGCGGTGCTCATCGCGACCGGGTCCGAGGTGCAGCTCGCGCTGCATGCGCAGCAGCAGCTCGCCGCCGCCGGCATCGCGGTGCGCGTGGTGTCGATGCCCAGCACCACCACCTTCGATCGCCAGGACGTGGCCTACAAGCGCCGCGTGTTGCCCGACGGGCTTCCGCGGGTGGCGGTGGAGGCCGGCGTCACCGATGGCTGGTGGAAGTACGGTTGCGCGGCCGTCGTCGGCCTCGACACCTACGGCGAATCGGCCCCGGCCGGTGCGTTGTTCAAGCACTTCGGCTTCACGGCCGAGAACGTGGCCGCGACCGTGCGCCGGGTGCTGAAGAAGTGAGGGCCCGCCCGCCGCTGCGAGGCTCCGTGACATCTGCCGCGGGGAGCGCGGCCGGATGTCGGAGCCGGCGCGGTGGCGCGGGGCGTTTTGTCGTCGAATGCTGGCCTGAATGAATCCGGATTGAACCGAAGCTGAGGAAGACCCATACCATGACCATCAAAGTTGCCATCAATGGCTACGGCCGCATCGGCCGCAACGTGCTCCGCGCCCACTACGAGGGCGGCAAGAAGCACGACATCCAGATCGTCGCGATCAACGATCTGGGCGACCCGAAGACCAACGCCCACCTGACGCAGTACGACACCGCGCATGGCAGGTTCCCAGGCACGGTCAGCGTCGACGGCGACTACATGGTCATCAACGGCGACAAGATCCGCGTGCTGGCCAACCGCAACCCGGCCGAGCTGCCCTGGGGCGAGCTCGGCGTGGACGTGGTGATGGAGTGCACCGGCTTCTTCACGACCAAGGAAAAGGCCTCGGCGCACCTGAAGGGCGGCGCCAAGAAGGTCATCATCTCGGCGCCGGGCGGCAAGGACGTGGACGCGACCATCGTGTTCGGTGTCAACCACGGCGTGCTGAAGGCCACCGACACGGTGATCAGCAATGCCAGCTGCACCACCAACTGCCTGGCGCCGCTGGTCAAGCCCCTGCACGAGAAGATCGGCCTGGAGTCGGGCCTGATGACCACCATCCACGCTTACACCAACGACCAGGTGCTGACCGACGTGTACCACGAGGACCTGCGTCGCGCGCGCAGCGCCACGCAGTCGATGATCCCCACCAAGACCGGCGCCGCCGCTGCGGTGGGCCTGGTGCTGCCCGAACTGAACGGCAAGCTCGATGGCTTCGCGATCCGCGTGCCGACCATCAACGTGTCGGTGGTCGACCTGACCTTCACCGCCAAGCGCGCCACGACGCTCGAGGAGGTCAACGCCGTGCTGAAGGCTGCGGCCGAGGGCGAGCTCAAGGGCATCCTGGCCTACAACACCGCGCCTCTGGTGAGCGTGGACTTCAACCACGACCCGGCGTCCAGCACCTTCGACTCGACCCAGACCCGCGTTTCGCCGGACGGCAAGCTCGTCAAGGTGCTGAGCTGGTATGACAACGAGTGGGGTTTCAGCAATCGCATGCTGGACACCACCGTAGCGCTGATGGCTGCCAAGTGATCACGGCGCTGCGCAGGCCCCCTGTCAGACAAAGGCCCTTTGGGGCCTTTTTCGTGGGCTGGCTTCGCACCATCGGGTAAAGCTCTGTCAACGCAGGCCGATACCGGGCGTGAGATGTCAAGCTCGGTGCGGTCGCGCCTCTACACTCCATCCATCGCTTTTTCGAAATCCCCGATGCACTCAATGCAAGCCGCTGTCCGTGTTCTCGCGGCACTCGTCGTGCTGTTTTTCATTCAGCCGATGGTCGTGGGCACCGCGGTGGCCGCCGGTGGCGTGGCAGACGACCTGCCGTCGGCTCGGGTGATCGTCAAGTACCGTGATGATGCCGTTCGCGGCGCCGGCAGCGACCGGGTGAGCATCGCCCATGCCGGGCAGGGCGCGACGGTGCAGCGTCTCGCCGCACGGATGGACGCGGTCGCCCAACGTCGCGGTCTTGCCTTGCGCGCGCACCGTGCCATCAGCGAACGCTCCCAGGTCGTGCTGGCCAGGGGCATCGATTCGGAGACATTGGCGCGGCGACTCCGTGCCGATCCGGACGTTGAGTTCGCGGTGGTCGATCGTCGGGTGAGGCCGCTGGCCGTGCCGAACGATCCGTTGCACACGCTTGGCGGCGCCGACGGCCCTGCCGTGGGGCAGTGGTATCTGCGCACTCCCGCCGCCCCGGCGCTCTCGGCGATCGACGCCACCCGTGCCTGGGACATCACGCAAGGCAGCGCCAGCGTGGTCGTGGCGGTGCTGGACACGGGGGTGCGCTTCGATCATCCCGACCTCGCCGGCAAGTTGCTGGCCGGCTACGATTTCGTCAGTACCTGCCGGAGTCGAACGATGGCAACGGGCGTGACAGCAACGCCAGCGATCCGGGTGACTGGATCACCCAGCAGGAAGACAACTCGGTGGGTGGGGACTTCTATCACTGCACCTCGCCGGACTCACTGGGCAATTACAACGGAGCCCCGAGTTCCTGGCACGGCACGCAGGTTGCCGGCATCGTCGGCGCGCTGACGAACAACGGCGTGGGCATGGCCGGGACCGGCTGGAACACCCGCGTCCTGCCGGTCCGGGTGCTCGGCAAGTGCGGCGGCTACGTGTCGGATGTGGTGATCGGCATGCGCTGGGCGGCCGGCCTGACCGTGCCCAACATCGCGGCCAATCCGAATCCGGCCCGGATACTCAACCTCAGCCTCGGCACCGAGGGGGCTGCGGCGAGTACCAGGACGCTGTCGACGACGTGGTGGCCGCCGGCGCGCTGGTGGTGGCTGCTGCTGGCAATACGAACGGCCATGCGGTCGGTGCGCCGGGCAATTGCAGTGGCGTGCTGGCTGTCGGTGGCCTGCGTCACTCCGGCACCAAGGTCGGTTTCTCCGACCTCGGGTCGGCGGTCTCGATCAGTGCGCCTGCCGGCAACTGCGTCAACGATTTCGGGCCCTGCCTCTACCCGCTGCTCACCACGACCAATTCCGGCTCGCAGGGGCCGGCCTCCTCGGCCTACACCGACGGCACGAACGACATCACCGTCGGCACCAGCTTCTCGGCGCCGCTGGTGTCGGGCGTGGCCGCGCTGATGCTCGCGGTGCAGCCCACGCTCACGCCGGACGAGATCCGGGGCCTGATCCAGGGCGGCTCGCGCCGTTTCCCGAGCACCAGCGCGCCCGCCTGCACGGCGCCGCGTTTCGATGTCAATGGCGACCCCATCGACCAGATCGAGTGCGACTGCACCACCACCACCTGCGGCGCCGGTATGCTCGATGCTCGCGCGGCCGTGCGTTCCGCGGCCGCGGGCCTGATCGCCGACATCGTCGTCAACACGGCGACGCCGAGGGCGGGGCAAGACGTTTCTCTGACGGCCGACGTATTCCGGTTGATCAGCGGCCGCAACCTCAGCAGCCTCAGCTGGAGCCTGGTCGACGGCGGCGGCATCGTCAGCGGCAGTGTCTCCGGGTGCTCGGCCAACTGTGTCGTCTCGCCGACCGGAGCGGGAAGCTTCACCGTCGCGGTCACGGTGACCGATGACAACAACCCCCCGACGCAATCCACCGTGTCGCGGCGCGTGACGGTGGTGTCGGCGTCGCCGAACGGAGGGGGGGGCGGTGGCGGTGCCCTCGGCGGCCCGGCCTACCTGCTGGCACTGGCGCTGGCCGTGGGGGCTGCCTGGCGGCTGAGCGCAGGGCGCGACGCTTGACGGCGCGGGCTCTCCGCTCGCAGTTCAGAGCGTGTCGGCCGGACAGGGCAGGAATGCCTTGCCGCGCAACTTGTCGGCCGGCAGCGCGGCCAGCGCCGCCTGCTGCGCCTCACTGGCCTGCGCCACGCGTAGCAGGCGCAGCGGCACGCTGGCATTGACCACGCGGGCGGTGCGCACGCCGCGGTCCAGCAGCGTCGTCAGTTCGCTCTCCGCAGCGGCGCGGCTGTCGTGGCGGCTGATCACCAGCAGCGGCGCGCTGCCGGGCGCGGCGCTGGCCAGTTCGGGGGCGATGCTGCGGCGCTTCAGTTCGTCGCGCTTCTTCTGCATCTGCTCGGCCTCGGCGAATGGGCCCATCGCGACCCACCAGGTCGTCGTGAGTTCGCGCTCGGACCAGCCGAGGTCCGGCAGCGCGGCCTTGACGGCCGCCTCGGCGACCGTCAGTTCCGCCGTGCTGTAGGGGCCCGCCTCGAGGCAGGCCATCGGGGGCGCGGCTGGGCGGGGCAGAGGCGGGGCTGGTCGCTGCGCTCGCTGCCACGGCGGCAGGGGTCGAGGCCGCTTCAGCCGGGATCAGGCGGAGGCGGTCGGGATCGACCTGCATCGTCAGGCGTTCGGGCTCGCGCTCGCCTTCGGGGCGGGCGCCGATCGCGCCGTGCAGCGGCGCGAGCCAGCCCTGCCGCCAGGCCCAGAAGCCCGCGTTGGCCAGCAGCAGCACCAGCACCAGTGCCCTCAGCATGGTCGCACGCTCACTTCGCCGCTGCGGATCAGGCACTCCTCGCCGCGTTCGGTCCGCACACGCAGTGCCCCACGGGCATCGACCCCGTCGGCCACGCCGTGCTCGGCGCCGGGGTCCGTGGTCTGCACCGGACGGCCGGCCAGCGCGTCGCGCGCTGCGAAGCGCGCCGTGAAGGCCGCGAAGCCCTGTTGTTCGAAGACCCCCAGGGCGATGAACAGCGGCGGGGCCAGCCGCGCCAGCAACTCTGGCGCGCGTGCCAGCGGCTCGATCTCGCGCCAGCCCGCAGGCGCCTGGGTGAACTCGGGTCGCGTTTCGGGGCGCGTCAGATTCAGGCCGACACCGATCACGGCATGCCGGCTGCCATCGGGCAGCGCGACGGTTTCGATCAGTACGCCGCCAAGCTTGCGTCCCGGAGTGTCGGGGGCCGTTTCGTCGGTGAGCCACAGATCGTTCGGCCACTTGAGTCGAACGCGGGGATGCAGGGCCTCGGCCAGCGCCACGCCGACGGCGAGCGACAGACCCGACCAGTCCGCGGGGCCAGCGTCAGGCCGAGCGAGAAGGTCAGCGAACCCAGGCCATCGGCCGTCGACGAGGATCCGGTGTCGGAGAACCAGGTGCGGCCGAGCCGCCCGCGGCCGGCCGTCTGTCGTTCGGCGACCAACAGGCAGGGCGCGCTGTCGCCGTTGCGGGCACGCTCCAGCAGGCGCGTGCTGGTGGAGTCGGTCTCGACCAGTGCCTCGACGCTGAGGCCGGGCCTCAAAGGCTCGAGCTGCGCCCACAGCGCCTCGAGCGGCCAGCGCAGCGGCGCGAGGCCTGCGCCTGGCGCGTCGACGGCACGGCGTAGCGGAGGCACGGCAGCGTCGGGCACGATGTCAGCGCTTGGGCGCGAGCATGGTGCCGCGGCAGGCCTTGTGCCCGCAGCGGCATTCGTACTGCTTCTTCAGCTTGGGGGTGTAGCGCTCGTCGATCACCAGGCCGTAATCGTAGAACAGCTCCTCGCCGGCCTTGACGGCACGCAGCGTCCTGATGAACACGCGGCCGTCTGTCTCGTCGGCCTCGCAGTTGGGGGCGCAGGCGTGGTTGATCCAGCGTGCCGCGTTGCCGCCGACCTTGGCGTCGATCACGTGGTCTTCATCGATGCTGAAGTAAAAGGTATGGTGCGGGTCGGTGGGGTCGTGCGGATGGCGGCGCAGCGCCTCGGGCCAGTCGATCACCTCGCCGGTGTACTCGATCAGCGTCTCGCCCTTGGCCAGCGGCCGCAACGCGAAGACGCCCTTGCCGTGCACGCCGGAGCGCCGCACCTGGATGCGCCGGCCGTCGCGGTTCGCGGGGGCGGCCTCCTGTCGGGCGGCCCGGGGGGCGGGGACGGACTTGCGGCGCGTCGATTGCGTCATGTTCGAGTTTGGCTACATTGAATCATGGGTGCGCGCGCGTGAGCGCGTGCGCGCGAGAGCCCGGATTGTAGGGACGCCCCGCCGCGTTGGCGTGCGGGACGGCGCTGCGATCGGGCGACAACGACATCGAGAACATGAGCAAAGCACTGGTCATCGCCGAGAAACCTTCCGTCGCACAAGACATCGTGCGGGCCCTGACGCCCACGAGCGGCAAGTTCGAGAAGCACGACGATCACTTCGAGAACGAGCACTACGTCGTCACCTCGGCGGTCGGCCACCTGGTCGAGATCAAGGCGCCCGAGGAGTACGACGTGAAGCGCGGCAAGTGGAGCTTCGCCCACCTGCCGGTGATCCCGCCGCACTTCGATCTCGCACCGATCGACAAGGCCAAGAGCCGGCTCAACGCGGTGGTCAAGCAGGTCAAGCGCAAGGACGTCGGCGAGCTCATCAATGCCTGTGACGCGGGACGCGAGGGCGAGCTGATCTTCCGCCTCATCGTGCAGTACGCCGGCACCGAGAAGAAGCCGATCGACAAGCCGGTGCGCCGCCTGTGGCTTCAGAGCATGACGCCGCAGGCGATCCGCGACGGCTTCGAGCGCCTGCGCTCCGACGCCGATCTGCGCGGCCTGGCCGACGCCGCCCGCAGCCGCAGCGAGGCCGACTGGCTGGTCGGCATCAACGGTACGCGAGCGATGACGGCCTTCAACTCGCGCGACGGCGGTTTCTTCCTCACCACCGTCGGCCGGGTGCAGACGCCCACGCTCAGCATCGTGGTCGAGCGCGAGGAGAAGATCCGCAAGCACGTGGCGCGCGACTACTGGGAGCTCAAGGCCACGTTCGCCGCCCAGGCCGGCGAGTACGAGGGCAAGTGGTTCGACCCGGCATGGAAGAAGAACGACGATGCCGAGCGCCGCGCCGACCGGCTCTGGAACGAGGCCGATGCGCAGGCCATCGCGCAGGCGGTGCGCGGCCAGCCGGCCACCGTGACCGAGGAATCCAAGCCCAGCACACAGAGCAGCCCGCAGCTCTATGACCTGACGCTGCTGCAGCGCGAGGCCAACTCGCGCTTCGGCTTCTCGGCCAAGACCACGCTCAGCATCGCGCAAGCGCTGTACGAGAAGCACAAGGTGCTGACCTACCCGCGGACCGACAGCAAGGCGCTGCCGGAAGACTACGTCGGCGTCGTGAAGCAGACGATGGAGATGCTCGCCGCCGAGGATCTGCCCGGGCCGCTGAAGGCTCTGTCGGCGCACGCCCGCAAGGCGGTGAAGGAGGGCTACGTCAAGCCCAACAAGCGCATCTTCGACAACGCCAAGGTCTCGGACCACTTCGCGATCATTCCGACCTTGCAGGCGCCCAAGAGCCTGACCGAGGTGGAGGCCAAGCTCTACGACCTGGTGGTCAAGCGCTTCCTCGCGGTGTTCTACCCGCCGGCCGAGTTCCTGGTCACGACGCGCATCTCCACCGTCAAGGCGGGCAGCGCTGAACATCGGTTCCAGACCCACGGCAAGGTGATGGTCAAGCCGGGCTGGCTGGCCGTCTATGGCCGCGACGTGGAAGATGCGGATGCCACGCTGGTGCCGGTCGAGCCCGGCGAAGTGGTGCGCACCGAGAGTGTCGACGTCAACGCGCTCAAGACCAAGCCGCCGGCACGCTACACCGAGGCCACGCTGCTGTCGGCGATGGAAAGCGCCGGCAAGCTGATCGACGACGACGAACTGCGCGAGGCGATGCAGGAGAAGGGGCTGGGCACGCCGGCCACCCGCGCGCAGACCATCGAAGGCCTGATCCTCGAGAAGTACATGCACCGCGACGGCCGCGAGCTGATCCCCACCGCCAAGGCCTTCCAGCTGATGACGCTGCTGCGCGGCCTGCAGGTCGAGGAGCTGACCCAGCCCGAGCTGACCGGCAACTGGGAGTACCAGCTCGCCGAGATGGAGAAGGGCAAGCTCAGCCGCGACGCCTTCATGCGCGAGATCGCCGCGATGACGCAGAAGATCGTCGCCAAGGCCAAGGAGTACGACCGCGACACCATCCCCGGTGACTATGCGACGCTGAAGACGCCCTGCCCGAAATGCGGCGGCGTCGTGAAGGAGAACTACCGCCGCTTCACCTGTGCCGGGCAATCAGGTGACGCCGAGGGCTGCGGCTTCAGCATCAGCAAGATCCCCGGCGGGCGCAGCTTCGAGCTCGACGAGGTGGAGTCCTTCATCGCCGACAAGAAGATCGGCCCGCTCGAGGCTTCCGCTCCAAGGCCGGCTGGCCCTTCACGGCCGAACTCAAGCTGGCGTACGACGACGAGATCGCCAACTGGAAACTCGAGTTCGACTTCGGCGACGACGCCAAGAAGGGCGAAGGCGACGGCACGCCGGTCGACTTCTCGGCGCAGCAGAGCCTGGGCGCCTGCCCCAAGTGCAAGGGGCATGTCTACGAGCACGGCAGCAGCTACGTCTGCGAGCACGCGGTCGGCGCGCACGTCACCTGCGACTTCAAGAGCGGCAAGATCATCCTGCAGCAGCCGGTGGCGCGCGAGCAGATGACTCGGCTGCTGCAGGAAGGCAAGACCGAGCTGCTGGAGAACTTCGTGTCCAACAAGACGCGGCGCAAGTTCAAGGCGCGCCTGGCCTGGGACGCCAAGGAAGGCAAGGTCGGCTTCGAGTTCGAGCCGCGGGCGGCCAAGGTGCCCGCCAAGAAGTCCGGCGTTCGCGCCGGCACCAAATCATGAAGTCGACAGCTTGCACGGTGCAGGTGCGTCAGGGGCGTGCAATGAAGGTGCTTTGCCTGGTCGCGACGTTGTTTGTGGCTGGATGCGGCGGCGGCGGCGGGGATGACCAACCACCGCGTACCACGATCTCATTTCGAGGCGCTACCGGCGATTACATCTCCCAGGGCGAGTCTGCGAAGTACAGCGATGTCGACAGCACGGTGTCGACCACCTACTCGGCGGGATACTTCCGCGCCTCCTTCGAAGCTCCTGACCTTTCACACCGGTGGTCGATTGATCTGGCTTCCCCGAACGGCGAGCCCTTGGTGCCGGGAACGTATGTCGACGCTTGGCGTGCCGCTTTTCGCAACGGGCACAACGGTGTGGATTTCTATGGCGATGGCCGCGGCTGCAATGAGGTGTTCGGCTCATTCATCATTCTGGAGATCGGCTACGACTCCACCGGTCGGTTGAACCGCTTCGCCGCCGACTTCGAGCAACGCTGCGAAACGGTGACCTCACCACAGCTGCGCGGATCCGTTCGTATCAACAGCACGATCTCGCCGACCTACCAGTGAGTCGGCTCATGCCAACTCGCGTTCAACCCCGTCAAGTCGCTGGGGCGCTTCGGCTCGGTGCACTCGATAGGATGCGACAGTTCGAAGCGTCCTCCGGCCCGTACCGGGGGACGTGAACGCAACTCGGGATCAGCGCAGCACCAGCACCGGCACCGAGGCGTGCGTCAGCACCTTCTGGGTCTCGCTGCCCAGCAACAGGCCCTTGAGGCCGCGGCGGCCGTGCGAGGCCATCACGATCAGGTCGCAGCCCGACTGCGCCGCCGTGTCGTTGATCGCCTCGTAGGGGTGATCGTGCGTGACCATCAGGCTGCGGCAGGGCACCCCGATTTCCTGTGCCGCGCGCTCCACCTCGGCCAGGAACTTGCTCGCCTGGGCCTTGCATTCGGCCACGAACTCCTCGCGGGTGTCCTCGAGCATCGTGGTGCGGTAGGTCAGCGTATGGAAGGTCGGCACGACGTGGATCGCGGTGACGCGGGCCTGCTGTTCCTTGGCGAACTGCAGGGCCTTGCGGGCCACCACCTCGGAAGGGCTGGATCCGTCGGTCGGCAATAGCAGGTGCTTGAACATGGCAACCTCCTTGGCTGTGTCTTGAAAGACTAGTTCACGACGGAGTGATGCGCGACCGCTTCCGCAGCTCCCGGATACTCGATCCATGTCTCCGTTGATCTTCCTCAAGCTCCTGGCGATCTTCGTGACGATCGGCATCGGCTGGGTGGCCGGCCGCTGCAAGCCGTTCGCCGGCGGCGAGGCGGCGCGCATCCTGTCGAATGCGGCGTTCTACGTGTTCGCGCCGGCGCTGCTGTTCCGTGCCACGGCGCGCATCGACCTGGGCACGCTGCCCTGGCAGGCGCTGGGGGCCTTCTTCGTGCCGGTGGTGGGCTGGGTGCTGTTGGTGTACCTGCAGCAGCGCCGGTGCCGCGCCGCTGCAGCGGCACAGCCCGCGGTGCGAGCCATCACCGCCTCGTTCGGCAACAACGCCCAGCTCGGCATCCCGATGGCCGCGGCGCTGTTCGGAGAGATCGGCCTGCAGCTGCACCTGTCGATCGTCAGCCTGCATGCGCTGATCCTGCTCACCGTGCTGACGCTGCTGGTCGAGCGCGACCTCGCCCACGCGATGGCGCGCGACGCCGGCGCGCCGGCATCGCTGTCGCGCACGCTGCTGCTGACGGCGCGCAACACCGTCATCCACCCGATCGTGCTGCCGGTGCTCGCCGGCATGGCCTGGAACCTGACGGGCGCGCCCATCCCCGGCCCGATCGACGAGGTGCTGCAGATGCTGGGCACCGCGGTCGTGCCGTTGTGTCTGGTCGCGATCGGCCTGTCGCTCGGCCACTACGGCCTTCGCGGCGCGGCGGGCCCGGCGCTGCTGCTGGCGGCGGCCAAGCTGCTGGCGCAGCCGGCGCTGGTGCTCGCGGTCGGCTACGGCATGGGCTTGCGCGGGCTGGCGCTGGCGGTGATCGTCATGGCCGCGGCGATGCCGACCGGTTCGAACGCGCTGATGTTCGCGCAGCGCTACCGCAGCGGCGAGGCGGAGGCCACCGCAGCGATCGTGATCTCGACGCTGGCCTTCGCCGCCACGGCGCCGTTGTGGTTGCTGTTGACGCAGTGGCTGAGCTGAGCCCGATGGACCGGCAGGGCCGGCCCTGCTTTGCGACAATCCGGTAATGAACGCACCCGACGCCACCCCCGTGATCGCGCTGATGGACCGCCTGGGCAGCGCGGCACGCGCCGCGTCGACGGCGATGGCCGCCGCCTCGACGGCGGCCAAGAACGCAGCGCTGCTGACGCTGGCCCGCGAGATCCGGGCCGGGGCTGCGCGGCTGGCCGCGGAGAACGCGCGCGACCTCGACGTCGCCACCCGCGCCGGCCTGGCCGCACCGATGGTCGACCGCCTGCGCCTCACCGACAAGGTGATCGCGCTGATGGCCGAAGGCTGCGAGCAGGTCGCCGCGCTGCCCGACCCGATCGGTGAGATGACGAACCTGCGCCGGCGCCCGAGCGGCATCACCGTCGGCCAGATGCGGGTGCCGCTGGGCGTGTTCGGCATGGTCTACGAGAGCCGGCCGAACGTGACGATCGACGCCGCCTCGCTGGCCATCAAGAGCGGCAACGCCGCGATCCTGCGCGGGGGTTCCGAGGCGCTGCACTCCAACACGGCGCTGATGGCGCTGGTGGCGCGCGCGCTGGCCGAGGCCGGGCTGCCGGGCGATGCCGTGCAACTGGTGCCCACCACCGACCGCGCCGCGGTTGGCCGGCTGATCGCGATGCCGCAGTACGTCGACGTGATCATTCCGCGCGGCGGCAAGGGCCTGATCGAGCGCATCGCCGCCGAGGCCACGGTGCCGGTCATCAAGCACTTGGACGGCAACTGCCACGTCTACGTCGACGCCGGCGCGGACCTCGACCTCGCGGTGCGCGTGACCGACAACGCCAAGACCCAGAAGTACAGCCCCTGCAATGCGGCCGAGTCGCTGCTGGTGCACCGCGATGTCGCGGCGGCCTTCCTGCCACGCATCGGCGCGGTGTTCGCGGCCAAGGGTGTGGAGATGCGCTGCGGCCCGCGCGCCAAGGCGCTGCTGGCCGCGGTGCCGGGCGCGAAGCTGGTCGACGCGACCGAGGCCGACTGGGCCGAGGAGTACCTGGCGCCTGTCATCAGCATCAAGCTGGTCGACTCGCTCGACGAGGCGATCGCCCGCATCAACCGCTACGGTTCGCACCACACCGACGCGATCCTGACCACGAACCACCCGAACGCGATGCGATTCCTGCGCGAGGTCGACTCGGCCAGCGTGATGGTCAACGCCAGCACGCGCTTCGCCGATGGCTTCGAGTTCGGCCTGGGCGCCGAGATCGGCATCAGCACCGACAAATTCCACGCCCGCGGGCCGGTGGGCCTCGAGGGGCTCACCTCGATGAAGTGGGTGGTGTTCGGGCAGGGCGAGGTCCGCACCTGATCGGCGCATGAGCCTCGATCCGCGCGGCGCCCTCGTCCTGTTCTCCGGCGGCCAGGACTCGACCGCCTGCCTGGCCTGGGCGCTGGAGCACCACGCGCACGTGGAGACCATCGGCTTCGACTACGGCCAGCGCCACGTCGTCGAACTCGAATGCCGCGTGCAGGTGCGCGAGGCGATCGCGCGGTCGTTCCCGCTGTGGGCCGGCCGGCTGGCCAACGACCACGTGCTCGACCTCGGTCTGCTCGGCCAGATCTCCGACACCGCGCTGACCTCGGCGCGCGCGATCGAGATGCAGGCCAACGGCCTGCCGAGCACCTTCGTGCCGGGGCGCAACCTGCTGTTCCTCGGCTTCGCGGCCACCGTGGCCTACCGGCGCAACCTCAGCGTGCTGGTCGGCGGCATGTGCGAGACCGACTACTCCGGCTACCCTGACTGCCGCGACAACACACTCAAGGCGCTGCAGGTCGCGCTCAGCCTGGGCATGGCCACGCCGATGACGATAGAAACGCCGCTGATGTGGCTCGACAAGGCCCGGACCTGGGCGCTCACCGATCGCCTGGGCGGCCGCGCCTTGAACGAGCTGATCCTCGAGCACACCCACAGCTGCTACCTCGGCGACCGCAGCGTGCGCCACGCCTGGGGCTACGGCTGCAATGCCTGCCCGGCCTGCGAGCTGCGGCGCAAGGGCTACGAGGCCTGGTGCGCCGGCGCCTGACGACGCACGCCGCGGCGGCCGCGACGGCTGGCGTAGAGTCGGCAGCCATGCCGGCCCCCGCCCGTTCCCGATGAGCACGACGCGCACCGTCCTCCTGGCGCTGCTGGCCCTGCTGCTGTTCTGGGGCGTCGGGGCCTACAACCGGCTGGTGCGCCTGCGCAGCGCGGTCGGTGCGAGCTGGGTGCCGATCGACGCCCAACTGCGTCGCCGCCAGGCGCTGGCCTTCGAGCTCACCGAGTTGCTGGCCAGCGACGAGGCGCGGCCGGCGATGGGCGACGCGGTGGGCGTCGCGATGCTGCAGACCGTGATGGCCGCGACCCGGCAGGCCCAGGCCGCGGCCGACCACGCCCAGGGGCGGCCCACCAGTGCCGGCGCGATCCAGAGCCTCGGACTCGCCGAGCAGGTGCTCGAAGGGGCGCTGCGGCCGTTGCGCGTGCTGGTCGAGACGCGCGTCGATCGCTTCGACACGCAGGCGACGCTGGAGCGCGTGGTCACGCTGTTGAGCGACCTGCAGGAAACCGACGCCAGATCGCCTTCACGCGGCGTGTCTTCAAGGATGCGGTTTCCGACTTCAATGCGGCGGTCCATGAGCTGCCCACGCGGCTGATCGCCAGCCTGTTCGGCTTCCGGCCAGCTGCCGCCCTCCAGGCCGCCACACCGGACCGCGGGCCGGACTCCCAGATCGCCTCGTCGTTCGGTGACCGTGCCTGAGCGCCGCTGAGCCGGCCGGGCCTGGCGCGGCCGGCGGCCGCCTACACTGCGCGGCCGTGAGCGCTCCTGTACCGCCGTCCCTCCCGCTGGCCACCCTGCTGGCGCACACCGCCGACGCGGTGGCTGCGGTGTGTGCCGGGCGGCTCGTTG
>NZ_AZND01000043.1:0-22710 GCF_000576205.1 Methylibium sp. T29
GAACACCGCCGCGCCCAGCATGCAGAGCGCGCGCACCGGCGCCAGCGCGGCATAGCTGGGCATCAGCGCCGACACGGCATGGCCCACCGCATACCAGGCCAGCGTGAAGGCCAGCAGCCGGCGGCGGTCGACGCGGCCGACCGCCGCGGCCAGCAGCGGAGCGCCCAGCACATCATCACCGCGGCGATCGCGATCAGCTGCCCGCCGAGCGCCACGCTCACCTGCAGCGAGCGCGTCAGGTCGTTCAGCGAGCCGGCGATGACCATCACGCCGCAGCCGATCACGAAATTGCCGAACAGCAATGCCCAGCGTGCGCCGCGCAGCGCGTCGGCCGGCGGGGGGGGCGGACGCTGCGGGGCGTCGGCGCTCAGCCCCGCGCGCGGCACGTCAGCCACGCAGGACCCGCAGCGCCTCGGGGTTCACCACGTTGGTCGGCTGGCCCTGGATGAAATTGACGACGTTGTCGAACGCGGCGTCGAAGTACTGCTGGTAAGTCTCCTGCTCGACGTAGCCGATGTGCGGAGTGCAGATGGCGTTCTCCAGCCGCAGCAGCGGGGTGCCCTGCATGATGGGCTCGCTGTCGAACACGTCGACCGCCGCCATGCCCGGCCGGCCGCGGTTCAGCGCCGTCACCAGCGCGTGCTCCTCGAGAAGTTCGGCGCGTGCCGTGTTGACGAACAGCGCGGTCGGCTTCATGCGCTGCAGATCCTCGAGCCGGACCAGGCCGCGGGTGGCCTCGTGCAGACGCAGATGCAGCGAGATCACGTCGCAGGATTCGAAGAAGCCCTCGCGCGACGTGGCCGCCTCGTGGCCGTCGGCCTGCGCCTTGCCGCGTGAGGTGTCGCTGCCCCACACCACCACCTTCATGCCGAACGCCCGGCCGTAGCCGGCGACCAGCTGGCCGATGCGGCCGTAGCCCCACAGGCCCAGCGTCTTGCCCCGCAGCACCATGCCGAGCCCGAAGTTGGCCGGCATCGATTGCGACTTGAGCCCGGCCTGCTGCCAAGCGCCGTGCTTGAGGTTGCTCACGTACTGCGGCAGGCGGCGCATGGCCGCCATGATGAGTGCCCACGTCAGCTCGGCCGGCGCCACCGGCGAGCCCACGCCCTCGGCCACCGCGATGCGAGGCGGGTGCAGGTCTCGATGTCGATGTGCGGGCCGGCGCGGCCGGTCTGCGCAATCAGCTTCAGGCGCGGCAGCTTCTCGAGCAGTTGCCGCGTGAACTGGGTGCGTTCACGGATCAGCACCAGCACGTCGGCGTCGCGCAGTCGCACGGCCAGCTGGCCATTGCCCTTGACGGTGTTGGTGAAGACCTTGGCGCTGTAGCCTCGAGCTTGGCGGCGCAGGGGAGCTTGCGGACCGCGTCCTGATAGTCGTCCAGGATGATGATGTTCATGGGCTGCAATGGGCCGCCGTCCCGCGGCCGGAGCGGTCGATTGTGCACGCCCTGCGCCGGACCGGGGTTACCGGTAGCATCCGCCACCTCACGAGGAGACTCCCATGGCAATCACGATGCATTCGGCCAGCGTGCCCATCTTTCTGACGATGCTCGGCAACCTCGCGAAATGGCTGGACAAGGCCGTGGCGCATGCCCAGGCGAAGAAGTTCGATCCCGACACGCTGCTGACCTCGCGGCTGGCGCCCGACATGCTGTCGCTGGGCAAGCAGATCCAGATCGCCTGCGACAGTGCCAAGTTCGGCGTCGCGCGGCTGGCTGGCGGCGAGGCGCCGAAGTTCGATGACACCGAGTCCACCATCGCCGAACTGCAGGCCCGCATCGAGGCGACCGCGGCCTACCTCCGCAGCGTGCCCGCGGACCAGGTCGACGGCAGCGAGGGCAAGCCCATCAGCGTGCCGGTGCGCGGGCGCGAGCCGCTGCAGTTCACCGGTGAGCAGTACCTGAAGCACTTCGCGCTGCCGAACTTCTTCTTCCACGTGACCACCGCCTACGCGCTGCTGCGCCACAACGGCGTGGAGCTCGGCAAGGCCGACTATCTGCGCGGGGGCTGAGCCCGCCGCGCCCGTGCGAACCCCGATGCGGCGGAGGAGGGCAGCGACTAGCCTGTCCCCATGAAGTGGATGCGTCGGTGCCTGGCGGTCCTGCTGCTGGCGGGCGTGGGCGTGATCGCGGCCTTGCTGGTCTATCGGCAACTCGCGCTGCCGATCGCCGAGGGCCGGCTGCGCGTCGAGGGCCTGCGCGCCGGGCTGCAGATCGAGCGCGACGCGCAGGGCGTGCCGACGATCCGCGCCGCCTCGATCGACGACGCCTGGTTCGGCTTGGGTTTCGTGCATGCGCAGGACCGGCTGTGGCAGCTGGAGACCCACCGGCGCATCGGCGCGGGCCGGCTGGCCGAGGCCTTCGGGCCGCGCGCGGTGGAGAGCGACCGTTTCCTGCGGGCGCTGGGCGTGCGGCGCGCCGCGCAGGACCAGTGGGAGCAGGCCGGGCCGGGCGTGCGGGCGATGCTCAATGCGTACGCGGCGGGCATCAACGCCTACCTGCGCGGTCACCTTCGGGCCCGGCCGCCGGAGTTCCTGCTGCTGGGGCTGCAACCCGAAGCCTGGAGCCCGGTCGACAGCCTCGCGTGGTCGACCATGATGGCCTGGGACCTGGGCGGCAACTGGAGCACCGAGCTGCTGCGCATGCGCCTGGCACTGACGATGCCGGTCGCACGCATCCAGCAGCTGCTGCCGCCGTATCCGGGCGAGAAGCCGCTGGCCACGGCCGACTACGCGGCGCTGTACCGCCGGCTGGAGCTGGGTGACGGGCAGCCGCCGCAGCGGGCCGACGGAGCCGACGCGAACGGCCTGCCATGGCAGATCGAGAGCGGCGTCGAGGGCGTCGGCTCGAACAACTGGGCCGTCGCCGGCACACGCAGTGTCACCGGCAGTCCCTTGCTGGCCAACGACCCGCACCTCAAGCTGAGCGCGCCGACCCTCTGGTACGTGGCCCGGCTCGAGGCTCCGGGCCTGAAGGTGGCCGGTGCCAGCATTCCGGGCCTGCCATTGATCGTGCTGGGGCAGAACGAACGCGTGGCCTGGGGCTACACGAACACCGCGCCTGACGTGCAGGACCTCTACATCGAGCGCATCGACACCGGCGACCCCGAGCGCTACGAGACCCCGGACGGCTGGGCCCATTTCGAGAACGTCCCGGAAACCATCCGTGTGAAGGGCGCTGCCGACGTGAGCTTCATCGCGCGCCGGACGCGCCACGGCCCGGTGCTCTCCGACGCGCTGCCGGCCCTGCACGGCGTCACCGGCGCCGGCGGCCTGTGCCGCGCTACGCGCTGGCGCTGCGCTGGACCGCCCTGGAACTCGACGCGTCCGACACTCTGGCCGCGGGCCTGGCCTTCAACTCGCCGGCTCGGTGGACGAGTTTCTCTCCGCGTCGGCGCAGTACATGGCGCCGATGCAGAACATGGTGGTGGCCGACGCCCAGCACATCGGCTTCGTCTCGGCTGGCCGCGTGCCGCTGCGACGCCCCGACAACGACCTGCGCGGGCTGGTGCCCGCGCCGGGCTGGGACGCCCGCTACGACTGGGCTGGCTGGCTGGCACCAACCGCCACGCCGCGCGACCGCGACCCGGCGCGCGGCTGGATCGCGAGCGCGAACCAGCGCATCCACGGGCCGCAGTACCCGCACTTCATCAGCAGCGAATGGGCACCGCCGTACCGGCAGCAGCGCATCGAACGGCTGCTGGCCGCGCGACCGCTGCACAGCCTGGACAGCCTGGCCTCGATCCAGGCCGACCTGCTGTCCACCGCCACCCAGCGCCTGCTGCCTTTCCTGCGCCAGGCGCACTCCGTGCACCCGCTGGCGCCGGCGGCACAGCATGCGCTCGAGGGCTTCGAGGGCACGATGGCCGCCGAACGGGCCGCGCCCCTGATCTTCATGGCCTGGGTGCGTCAACTGACGTGGGGCCTGTTCGCGGACGATCTCGGCGAAGCCCTGTTCATGGAACAGATGGCCCGGCGCAGTTTCCGCGAGGCGCTCGAGGGCGTGCTCGACCGCAACGACACGAGCTGGTGCGATGACCTCGGCAGCCCCGCGGTCGAGACCTGCGCCGAGCAGGTCGACGCGGCCTTCACGCGCGCGCTCGACGAACTGCAGACCGCACAGGGCGATGACGTGAGCCAGTGGCGATGGGGACAGGCCCACCAGGCGCGGCTCGAGCACCGTCCCTTCAGCAGCGTGCCGTGGCTGGCGCGATGGTTCGAGCTGAGAAGCCCGGTGGGCGGTGACGCCTTCACCGTCAATGCCTCGCGCGTGAGCCTGCGGCCGGATGCCGGCAGCGGCGAGCTCTACCTGGGCGATCACGGTGCCGGTCTGAGGGCTCTGTACGACCTGGGGGCCCGCAAGCGCTCGCGTTTCATCCACTCGAGCGGGCAGAGCGGCATCGTGTTCAGCGCCGACTACCGCAACCTCAACGAACGCTGGTCGCGGGTGGAGTACCTGCCGCTGTGGGGCGATGGCCGGCCGGGCCGGATCCTCGAACTGGAGCCGCGCTAGGGCAGGGGGCCAGTCCTCGCGACGCCGGGTGGCAGCGAGGGCAGCAGCGTCGACACGGCCTCCGCCAGCGCGAACACCGAGAGTGGGGCGCTGCCTTCAGCCTTGTTGTTGATGGTCGTGAAGACCGGCTGACCCGCCGCCGCCGTGACTGCGATCAGCCGCGCCAGCGCCTGGCGCGTGACCGGGTCGGGCGCGGCGAGCGCGTCGAAGGGCTCGAACCGCGCCTTGGCCTGCCGGTAGCGCAGCCCCCGCTGCAGGTTCCACCGGCACACCAGGGGGCCGGGCCAGGTCGCGCGCAGCATCGGGAGCTGCGCCTCGAGTGGCGGCATGCGGTCGTGCAGGCCGAGGCAGTAGCGAACACCGTGCAACTTCAGCAGCGCGGCCAACTCGGGAACCAGCAGCTCTGCGTCGCGCAGCTCGATGGCCAACAGGCTGTGATCGGGGCGCGGCAGCTTGGTGAACAGGCAGTCGAGCGCCTGCAACAGCCGGCCGGGCTGTGAAGTCGACAACCACTCGTCAGGCAAGGGCGACAGCTGGAACAGCAGCACGCCCAGCTTGCGTCCCAGCCCCTCGACCGCCGGCCGCAGCACCGTTTCCAGCGTGAGCACCGGATCGAGGAACAGCGGATTCGGGCGCGCGGGTGCGCCGCTGGATGGGTCCCGCAGTGCCGCGTCCGTCACCGACGAGCCGGCCTTGACGACGAAGCGGAAATCGTCGGGGACCTGGTCAGCCAGTGCAGCGTACTCCGCGGTCGACAAGGGCCGGTAGAAGCTGCGATCGAGGCTCACGGTCCGCAGCAGCGGGTGCTGCGCGTAGGCGGCAAGACCGGATTTCGACAACACGCTCTCGGAATGCCGGTCGCGAAACACCAGTCCTTCCCAGCCCGGAAAGTACCAGGACGACGTGCCGAATCGGACCAGCGGCCCGAGGTCGACCGCCCATTGCTTCAGTCGCGCATCGGCTTCAACGGCTCGAACCCTCGTCGTACCGCGCGCTCTGCCAGGCCGGGCCGGGTCGATGAGTCAATGCCGAACAAGTCTGGGTGCGAGGGGTCCACGCGCAGCAGTATCGGCGCCGAATCGACCAGCGAACGTGCGAACGATGGGAGCCGTCCGACAACACTGATCGATCACGCGCGCGGCGACAGCCCGTCGGCCAGCGACAGCCGGTAGGCGCGCCAGCCCGGCATCAGGCTGGCGAGCCAGCCCGCGGCCAGCACGCCGCCGATCAGCAGCCACTGCGAGGACCCGGGCGCCGAGCGCGACAGCGTGATGCCGAACTGCTGCTGCAGCCACGGCCCGGCGAGCAGGACCGCGATCGCCGTGGCGACGATGCCCGCGCACACGCCCGCCGCGGTGACCAGCGCGCCCTCGATGGCCAGCAGGAACAGCATGTGGCGCGGCGCCGCGCCGACCGCGCGCAGCACCGCCAGCTCGCGGCGCCGCTCGTTGAGCCCTGCCAGCACCACCGACACCAGTCCCGCCAGGCTGACGATCGCGACGATCACCGACATGCCGAGCATCGCGCGCTCGCCGGCGCCGATCACGTCCCACAGCTCGTCGAGCGCAACGCCGGGCAGCACCGCCATCAGCGGCTCGCCCTCGTAGTCCGCCACTGCGCGCTGCACGCCGAACACCGCGCTGCGGCTCTTCAGGCCGACCAGCGCCGCGGTCGCCAGCTTGGGCGTGAGGTCGAGCTTGCGCGCCTCGTCGGCCGTCACGCGCATGCCCGGCAGCGGCGTGCCGGCGACCCAGTCGACGTGGATCGCCTCCATGCCCTCCATGCCGATGTGCACCGTGCGGTCGACCGGCGTGCCGGTGCGCGCGAGGATGCCGACCACCGTGAACGGCTTATCGGCATGCTCGGCGCCGGGGATCGTGCCGGCGCCGTGGCTCAGCGTGATGCGATCGGCGAGGCGGTAGCGAGGCGCTCGGCGACGTCGGCGCCGAGGACGGTCGCGTAGAGATCCGCCGCGTCGGCGTTGAACGCACGGCCCTGCGCGAGCGCGAGCAGTTGGCGGTCGCCGTAGCGGAAGCGCTCGAAGTAGGCCGGCGTCGTCGCGAGCACTGCGAAGCCGCGGTGCGAGTCGCCGAGCGACAGCGGCACGACCCAGTCGACCCCGCGCAGCGCGGCGAGATCGCGGAGGCTGCTCATGCGGATGTTGTTGGTCGCGCCGCCGATGCGAAACACCGCGTACAGCATCAGCTGGACCGAGCCGGTGCGCGCGCCGACCACGAGGTCGGTGCCGCTGACCGACTGCGAGAAGCTTTCGCGCACGTCGCTGCGCAGGCGCTCGACGCCCAGCAGCAGGAGCGTCGCCAGCGCGACCGACAGCACGACCAGCACGAGCGTGGAGCGGCGGTGCCAGGCGCTGTGCCAGGCGATCGAGACGAGCGGCTTCATGCGCCGGCCTCCTTGCGCACGCCATGCAGCTGCGCCGTCGACACGCGCCGGTCGAAGCGCGCGGCCAGGCGCTCATCGTGGCTGACGAAGACCAGCGTGCTGCCGGCGCGGCGGCATTCGCCGAGCAGCAGGTCCATGAAGCCGTCGCGCAGGTCGGCGTCGAGCGCCGAGGTCGGCTCGTCGGCGATCACGATCTCGGGCGAGCCGATCAGCGCGCGCGCTGCCGCGACGCGCTGCTGCTGGCCGACCGAGAGCTGTGCCGCAGGGCGCGACCACAGCGCGCGCGGCAGACCGACTTGCCCCAGCAACTGCTCGGCACCCGCCGAGGTGCTGCCGGCAAGCTGCGCGGCCCGGTGCGCGCGCTGGGCCGAGAAGCGGCAGGCGAGCAGCACGTTGTCGAGCGTGCTGAGGTAGGGCAACAGGTTGAACTGCTGGAACACGTAGCCGACGTGGTCGGCGCGAAAAGCGTCGCGACGCGCGCCCGACAGTGCGCTCCACGACTGGCCGAGCAGCCGAACCTCGCCGACACGCGGCAGCAGCACGCCGGCGAGCAGGCCCAGCAGCGTGCTCTTGCCACTACCGCTGGGGCCGTGCAGGAATACGCTGGCGCCGGCGTCGATGGCCAGCGCGTCAATCGCCAGCGTGTCCTCGGCGGATCCCGGCCAAGCGTAGCGTAGCGCCTCGAGCTCGATCGTGGCTGCAGTCATTTGACGAGCGTGAGCTTGTTCGCCGGTCGCTTCAGCGTCTGGCGCGACTGACCGTGCGGCCCGGCGACCTGGACGTCGAGCTGCTGCAGCTTCGGGAACGCCTTGAACAGGCCGATGTCGACCTGGCTCGCGCGCGCCGTGTCGGCACAGGCGAACACGAAGCGGCCCTCCAGGTCGGCGTGCTCGCCTTGCTCGGACGGCGCTGCGGCGGCGCCCAGTCCGAGCACCGGGGCCGTCAGCTCGACGTCCTGCTGCCGGCACTGCGCGGCCGGATCGAATCCGAACAGCTTGGCCGCGTCGCGCAGCGTCGCGACCGCCGCGTCGGCGCGCTTTCGCTCGGCGTCGTTGCGCGGCGCGCGCTCGATGCCGATCAGGTTGTCCAGTGGTGTATCGAGTTCGAAGGTCACGCGGTTGGACTCGACCGCGACGTCGAGCTTGGCGACGCCGTGCTGGTGCGCCGTGCCATGGGCATGGGCCAATGCCGTGCCGAGCGCGAGGCACACGCCGGCGGTCCGACGGACCGATCGTTTCGTCATCATGGGGTGGTCTCCAGGCTTGCGTCGCCCCGACATCGCGGGGCAAGGTGCAACGCGCGCCGGTGCGCGCGGTCGACGGGCTCAGCCGGCGCTGGGCGGACCGCGATTGCGCAGGATGCGCGAAGGCGTCGCGGCAGGTCGCGGCGACACGACGGTGACCACGTCGTCGACGCTCGCCAGCAGCACCGTGGCGGGCAGCGCCGCGAACGGCGCGCACGCGAGGACGGCACCGACGGCCACGCAGGTGGCGCAGCACGTCTCGTCGTGCCCGGTGTCGGGCGCGCCCTGCACGGCGGCGAACGCCGCACGGTCGTGGAACACGTGGCCGAAGCCGTGCTGAAGCGCGGACAGTTGCAGCCAGGGCAGCAGCAGGGCCAGGGCCAGCGCCAGCACGGCGCCGTTCAGCGCGCGGCGGCGCAGGGGGTCGGTCGCAATCGCGGCGCAACGCGTCATGGCCGCGGCTTCGCCACGTAGCGCTCGATCGCGCCGGCCTGCAGGCGATAGCCGCTCGCGCCCATGGCCGCGTCCTCGCGGTGCGCGATCGTCAGCTTGCCGCTGATCCACACCGCGTCCATCGAGCGATAGCCCTTGGCCGGCTGCGTCATAACGACGTGGATGATCTGGTTGGCCGGCGGCGGCGGCGTGTGGATGCAGGCTCCGAAGTAAGGCACGAGCAGGAACTCCTTGAGCTCGCCCTTCACTTCCTCGAGCGGCACGATGTAGCCGGGCAGCTTGACGAGGTTGCCGTCCATCGCGCCCACGGTCGGCGCGGTGTCCCAGATCTCGCGCATCGCCTTCATCGCATCGCGTGCGCGCGGATCGGCATCGCTGAACATGCTGACGCCATTGGTCGCCTCGCGCATCTGCTTGGACGGGTCCCAATCGGGCGGCACCAGGTCGTCCCAGGAGATGGTGCGCATCTGATCGCCGGGCGCGGCGCGCAGTGCAACGGTCAACCCGCCGCCCGTGGCGGCGACGGCGGCAGCGCTCAAGGCACGCAGGAAGGGGCGTCGTTCCATCGTCGGTCTCGCGAAGGCGCCCATTACGCCACATCTGCGCAATGCCCGCCCCGCGGCGCCCCGCTGGGCGCGCGGTCGTCAGCCAGCGGCCAGCCTGCCTTTACGTTCGGGCAACGTGGCGGCGCACGATGAGTCCCGGTGATGGCACGCCGCGGCATGTCCGTCCCTGGACAATGCGTGCGACGCCGAACGGCATGTGCCGTTGCGCACCAGCATCCTGCGCATGAGCACCTGGGTCCTGCTGCGAGGTCTCACGCGAGAGCATGCCCACTGGGGCTCGTTCCCCTCCGAGCGACTGAGCGTCTGGCGCGCGCTCGGATCAGTGGGGTGTTGTCGCATCTCGGCCGGATCGACCGAGGAAATTGATGGGTTCAGGTAATCGTTGGGTTGTGCGGGGCAACCTAAGTGGTTGATCCTAAAGGGATCAGGACCCGTGGTGCACAACTCTTGCCTGCCCGAAGGCAACCGCACAGTTGTGTGACAGCGCCAATGTGGGCGAACTTTGTGTGACAGCGCCAGTTTGAGGTGATTGTTGTGCCACCCATCCACGGCGGTTTGCCCAGATTGTTGACGCTCACCCAGAACTGACCCCGCGGAAATTGATTGCGTTGGCTGCCATTGTCACTCCCTGCTCGGTTGATCCCGTTGTCCTGCCGTCCGGCACGTCCGCGAGACGCATCTTCCACGGCTGCAGGGTGTGACCGGCCTCGGCTGCGCACCGATTCAGGAGGGCCGCGATCCGAAGCCGCCCTCGTCGACGTCGCCCCAGTGGAGCGCCGGCGTGCTGGTGGGCAGCTCGGCCAGTAGCCGTAGATGCATGGCTCGCCAGGCTGGGGAGGGCATCCCGGTGGTGTAGAGGCCAGCCGCTGACGCCGTCAAGCTCGCTCAGACCCTTGACGATTGAATTCGCGCACCCGCCGCACTTGAGGTTGTCGATCTCGATCTGCATCGTTTCGTTGTCAGGCATGGCTGGGTTCTCGGTCGAGGGTGGTCGGGGTTGCCGTTGCCGTGCCGTTGAGGACGTCGGGAGTCAGTGCGGCGACGGCCTGGAAGTGCGTGAGGAACACTTGGCCGCTGAGATGGCGCAGGAATTCGGTGGTCCTCAGACGGTCCATCACCGGGCCTTTCACCTCCGACAGATGTAGCGCGATGCCGGCGTCTCGCAGGCGGTGCTCGATGGTTTCCAGGCTTTCAAGTGCGCTGGCGTCGATGTTGTTGATGGCCGAACACTGCAGCACCACATGTCGCAGCGCGGGCTGCGCAGCGGCAGCGTCGTTGACACGGTCTTCCAGGCTGCGGGCATTGGCGAAGTACAAGCTCTCGTCGACGCGCAGGCTGAGCAGCGCCGGGCTCACACGAACTGGATGGCGCAGCACATTGCGGAAGTGCTCGGTGCCAGCCACGAGGCCCACCGTGGCAATGTGTGGCCGGCTGGTGCGCCACAGGTGGAGTGCCAGCGACACGCCCACACCCACCAGCAACCCTGTTTCGACACCGACGGCCAGTGTGACCAGCAGGGTGGCGGCCACGGCGACGAAGTCCGGCTTGGAATAGAACCAGGTGCGCTTGAGGACGCCGAAATCCACGAGCGACAGCACGGCCACGATGATGGTGGCGGCCAGCGTGGCCTGCGGCAGGAAGTACAGCGCAGGGGTCAGCAGCAGCGTGGCCAGCAGGATGCCGACAGCGGTGAAGACGCCGGCAGCAGGCGTCTGCGCGCCAGCATCGAAGTTCACCACGGAGCGAGCGAAACCGCCGGTGACGGGGAAGCCGCCGGTGAAGGCCGCGCCCAGGTTGCTGGCGCCCAGCGCCACCAGTTCCTGGTCGGGCTCGATACGCTGGCGGCGCTTGGCGGCCAAGGTCTGGCCCACCGAGACCGACTCGACAAAGCCCACCACGCTGATCAGCAGCGCCGGGACGGCAAGTTCACGCCATAGCGCGGCGTCCCAGGTCGGTAGCGTCAAGGGTGGGAGTCCCTGCGGGATGGCGCCGACGATCTTCATGCCCTGTTCCCGCCAGCCCAGGCCCCAGGCTAGGCTGGTGGTGATGGCGATGGCTGCGACCGGGCCGGCCTTGGTGATGATGTCGGCGACCTTGGGTCCTATGCCCCAGCGCATCAGCAGGGGTTTCAGCCCTTTGCGCACCCAGAACAGGAATGCAGTGGCGAGCACGCCAACCGTCAGCGTCAGCCAGTGGGTGTTGGACGCCTGGCGCGCCAGTGCCGCGAGCAGGTCGACGAAGTTGTGCCCCTCGGCCTTCACGCCCATCAGCGTCTTCACTTGGCTGGCTGCGATCAGCAGACCCGAAGCGTGATGAAGCCTGAGATCACGGGATGGCTGAGGAAGTTGGCGATGAAGCCAGGCGCAGCAGGCCCATGGCCAGCAGCATCGCGCCCGACAGGAAGGCCAGGGTGATGGCCACCTGCCAGTAGGCGGCAGTTCCCGCCGCGGCGTGTTCGCCGACCGTCGCTGCGGTCATCAACGACACCACCGCCACCGGGCCGACAGCCAGCACCCGGCTGCTGCCGAACACCGCATACAGCAGCAACGGGGCCACGCTGGCATACAAGCCCACCTCAGGGGGCAGGCCCGCCAGCAAGGCGTAGGCGAGGCTCTGCGGGATCAGCATGATGGTAACGATCAGCGCCGCCACGCCGTCGCCCATCAGCGTCTCGCGGTCGTAGCGCCGGCCCCACTCGAGCAGGGGCAGAGAAGGCAGCGCCTGCCGCCATGCGAATCCCGTCGCCATCAGCCCACCATCTCAGGCTGGGCCAGCCACTCTCGGCCCTTGAGCATGCCGTCCCAGTACAGCGGCGGCAGGACACGTTCTTTCAGGTACCAGGCCAGAGCGGACGGCTTGGTTCCGTCGATCACCCACTTCGGGAAGCTCGGAGCCACCTTGCCGCCGTAGGTGAACTCGGCCAGCACGATCTTGCCGCGTTCGACCGTGAGAGGGCAGGAGCCGTAGCCGTCGTACTTGGCATCACCCTTGGCAGAGCTCCGCGCCGCGAGCAGGTTGTGCGCCACCACCGGCGCCTGCTTGCGGGCTGCTGCAGCCGTCTTGGCGTTGCTGGTGTTGGTCACGTCGCCCAGGCCGAAGATGTTGGCGAACTGCTTGTGCCGCAACGTGCCCGGATCCACGTCGACCCAGCCCGCTGCGTCGGACAGCGGGCTGACCCGGATGAAGTCAGGTGCCTTCTGCGGCGGCACGGCGTGCAGCATGTCGAATTCGCGCGTGATCAGCTCCTTGGTGCCGTCAGCGTTGGCCTTGCTGAACACCGCCTTCTTGCCAGGACCGTCGACCGAGACCAGCGTCTGCCCGAAGTTCAGCCCGATGCCATACGCCTTGACGTACTCCATCAAGGCCGGCACGTAGTCGGCCACGCCGAAGAGCACCGCACCGGCGTTGCAGAACTGGATGTCGATGGCGCCGAGTACGCCCGTGCGCTTCCAGTGATCGGCCGACAGGTACATGGCCTTCTGCGGCGCACCGGCGCACTTGATGGGCATCGGCGGCTGGCTGAAGATGGCCTTGCCACGATGCAGCTGCTGCACCAGGTGCCACGTGTAGGAAGCCAGGTCGTAGCGGTAGTTGCTGGTCACGCCATTGCGGCCGAGTGATTCAGCCAGGCCTTCGATGCCATGCCAGTCGAGCTTGAGGCCCGGGCAGACCACCAGCTGCTTGTACTTCACCACCCGGCAGCCATCGAGGATGACGGCGTCGCGCTCGGGCTCGAAGGCGGCGACGGCGGACTTGATCCAGTGCACGCCGCGTGGCAGCACGCTGGCCATCGTGCGCGCGGTGGTGGCCGGGTCGAACACGCCCGCGCCCACCAGGGTCCAGCCGGGTTGGTAGTAGTGGATGTCGGCCGGGTCGATGATGGCGATGTCCAGGCCCGGGCTGCGCGCCAACAGGCTGGACGCCACTGAGATGCCCGCGGCACCGCCACCGATGATGACGACCTCGTGAGTGGCATCGGCCACTTCCACCGGCGTCTTGCCCCCGTTGACGATGCGGCGAACCACGCCCTTGAGGTCGAAACCTGCCTTCGAGGACTTTTCGATGATCTGCGGCAGCGGCATTTGGCCGGCTTGCGAGAGCGCCCACATCGTGGTCGAACGCATCCCGGTGCGGCAGTAGGCGAGAACCGGCTTGGGCAGTTCGGCCATCAGCGCACCGAAGGCCGCGCCCTGTTCGTCGGTGACCTTGCCCGACTCGGCTGGCAGGTAGCGGCTGTGCAGGCCGTGCTGGCCGGCCGCGCGTTCGATCTCTTCGAAGTTGGGCTGGTCGGCGCCTTCACCGTCGGGCCGGTTGCAGATGATCGACTTGAAACCCGCGTCGGCCAGCGCCTTGAGATCCAAGGCAACGATCTGCGGGGCGACCGACAGTTCGCCGGTAAGGGTTCGGATGTCCATGGGGTTTGTCTCCTGAGCAATCGCTGAAACGCATCGTTGAAATGGCAAGCGGTCGCTCTGATGGCGGCCTGCAGCGGCGGAAACGCTCTACACGGCGTTCAAGGGGATCTTGATGTAGCGCGTGCCGTTCGATTCCGGCTCGGGCAGCTGGCCCGCGCGCATGTTGATCTGCACCGACGGCAGGATCAGCGTAGGCATGCCCAGCGTGGCATCGCGTGCATGGCGCATGGCGACGAACTCTTCTTCGCTGATTCCATTTCGCACGTGCACGTTCTTCTCGCGTTCTTCGGCTACCGTGCTGACGTACTGCACTTCGCGACCGCCGGGCTGGTAGTCGTGGCACATGTAGAGCTTGGTTTCGGGCGGCAGGCTCAGCACCTTGTTGATCGACCGGAACAGCGTGCGCGCGTCGCCGCCGGGGAAGTCGCAGCGTGCCGTGCCGTAGTCGGGCATGAAGAGCGTGTCGCCGACGAAGGCGGCGGTCTGGTTGGCGTCGCCGATCACATAGGTCATGCAGGCCGGCGTGTGCCCCGGCGTGTGCATGGCGCGCGCCTCCATGCCACCGATGTGGAAGGTCTCGCCATCGCTGAAGAGGTGATCGAACTGGCGGCCATCGTGGGCGAATTCGGCCCCGGCGTTGAACAGGCTGCCGAAGACCTTCTGCACGGTGGTGATGTGCTGGCCAATGCCGAGCTGGCCACCGAGTTCCTGCTTCAAGTAGGGCGCGGCCGACAGGTGGTCGGCATGGACGTGGGTCTCCAGGATCCACTGCACCGTGGCGCCAAGTTCGCGCACGCGCGCGATGAGGAGGTCGGCGCTGGCGTTCGAGGTTCGGCCCGACTTTGGGTCGTAGTCGAGCACGCTGTCGACCAGCGCGCATTGCATCGTGCCCTTGTCGAGCACGATGTAGCTGACCGTCCAGGTGGCGGGGTCGAAGAAACCTTCGACTTGCAGGGCGCTGCGGTTGGGCATGTGCGGTCTCCTGTTCAGCGGATGCATCAGTGCGTCGGGCAAGTCTTGATGCCGAGCACGGTGTAGAGCGGGCACCAGCCGACCGCGCCGGTGAGCAGCGGCACCACGCCGATGTAGCCCCACAAGCCCACCTTGCCGGTGGCAGCCAGGCCGATCAGGACCAGACCTGCGACGATGCGCAACACGCGATCCACACTGCCTTCGTTCGTCTTCATGCTCGGTCTCCAGTGGGTTGTTTGACAGGCGTGGCGGCAGCCACACCCTGTTCCTGATCAAGACGCGTGCCATCCCCCGTCGAAATCAGTGCCGTCTTCCAAGTCATTGATTGGCAACGAGTTTCTTTCCGCCGCGGACCGTTGGCGAGAACTTCGGCGATGCCAGGGCGGCCTCTGGCAGTGAGGCATGGCAGTGTGATGGACCCGGATTGGCAGTGCTGGCAGCAGCGCGCACAATCACCGCAACCTGCCGCCCAACATGCCTACCAAGACCCCTGCGCACATTCCGATCGAATCGGCTGCCCTGCGGACTGAGCCCCAGGTCCAGGCCCTGATCTCGTTCCTCGAGCACGAGGCGCAACCGATGATCGTGCTGGACCCGGACTACAACATCCTGGCCGCCAACACGGCCTACCAACGTCAGTTCGGAACGGTGGACAAGCCCTACATCGGGCACAAGTGCTTCCGCGTCTCGCATCACTACGACGTGCCATGCGACCAGGCGGGCGAGCATTGCCCGATGCGCAAGGCCTTCGAGCTCAAGGGCCCGGATCGGGTGCTGCACATCCACCACACGCCGCGTGGCCCGGAGCACGTGGACGTGGAACTGCGCCCCATCCTCGGCGCGCAGCGGGAGGTGGTGGCCTACGTGGAGCGATTGGCCACCGTCCGCAGCGCCTCGGCCCGACCCAGTTCCGATGGCCTCGTCGGGCGGGCAGCAGCCTTCAACACCGCTTTGGCGGCGGTACAGCGCGTGGCGCCGTCCACGCTGCCGGTGCTGTTGCTGGGCGAATCGGGTACAGGCAAGGAACTGTTCGCGCGTGCGGTGCACGAGGCCAGTCCGCGTGCGAACGGCCCCTTCGTCGTGGTCGACTGTTCGGGGCTGACCGAGACGCTGTTCGAAAGCGAGCTGTTCGGCTACGAGAAGGGCGCCTTCACGGGTGCCAATGCGCGCAAGCCCGGTCTGGTCGAGACGGCCAAGGGCGGCACGCTGTTTCTCGACGAGATGGGCGACGTGCCGCTGTCGATGCAGGTCAAGCTGTTGCGCTTGATCGAGTCGGGCACCTTCCGTCGCGTGGGTTCGATCGAGTCCCAGCAAGCCGACTTCCGCCTGGTGGCCGCCACCCACAAGCCGCTGCAGCAGATGGTGGCCGACGGCCGCTTCCGCCAGGACCTCTACTACCGCATCAGCGCGTTTCCGATCCACCTGCCGCCGTTGCGCGAGCGCGCGGACGACATCCCGATGCTGGTGGATTCCTTCCTGCAACGGGGCGGGCCCGTCAAGCATCGCATATCGGTCGACGCCCAGGCGATGGCGAGATTGCAGGCCCATGACTGGCCGGGCAACATCCGCGAGCTGCGCAACGTGCTGGACCGTGCCCGCCTCTTTGCCGATGACGGCATCGTGCGAGTTGAACATCTTCCCGAGTCTCTCAGTGGCGACGGACCGCACCCGGTCGCCATCCCGGCCCCTGCCTCGGCACCAGCCGGAACCGTCGCGCGCGGTGGGGAGATCAGCGACGCCGACCTGCGCCGACTCGCCGAGACCTCGCGCTGCACACGCAAGGAACTGGCGCGCCAGGCGGGCTTGAGCGAACGCACCCTTTACCGACGCCTGAAGGCGCTGGGCCTGGTCTGAGGGCTGGCCGCCGAAGCACGCTGGCGGACATCGACGTCAGGCCGGCGCCATGCCGGCGCCTGCGCTGATGGGCACGGTTTCGGGTGCCAGGAGGCTGCCGTCGCGCAACCCGCGAAGAGTGGCCAGCACGAGTGCAGCGATCAGCAGCGATGTGGCAGCCAGCAGCGTGATGCCCAGCACGCTCAGGGGCCCCGTCGGTGCCAGGCGAAGTGTCAACGCCGTGAAGGCGGCCATCGGAAAGCTCATGCCCCAGTGCGCCATGCCGAAGGGCTGGTCCGCGATGCGGCGCAAGAGGGGCGTCACCCAGAGCAGCGCAAACAGTGCTGCGCCCCACGAGCCCCAGACCACCAGCGGCGTGATGCCAAAGCGCAGCGCGGACAAACCGATGGCTGCCGGCGGCGCGATGAAGATAAAGGTCGTCGGCAACAGTCGCTTGGACCAAAGGCCCTGATTCGCCAGTCGCACGAGCAGCAGCACCAGCACCACCGGCCAGAACAGCGCGCCGATGCCGAACTGCGCAGCCGACCACTCAGCTCGGCCCAGCGGCACGCCCGCGAGGGGCACGAGCACGTTGCCGACGATCGGGATGAAGAGAGCCGGCGTCAGGCTCGCCCAAGGCAGTCCGCCGCCGGGGCCGCTGCGCCACCAGCGCGACATCACCCAGGCGGTGATCGACAGTTGAAGCAGCGATGCCGTCCACCACAGCGCTTCGAGCACGGGACCTCCGAGTCCGGCGGACACCGCGGCTGTGACGAGCAGCAGCAACGCGATGGGCACGGCGGCCAGGAACACATGCCGCACCGGGTGCTTGAGGTCGTCGGCCCAGGCGTCGGGGTGGCGATGAAGGCGCCACAGGCTGGCCGCAAGCAGCGCGGCGAACACAAGCGCAGCGGTGGCGCCGATCACGAGGGCGCCAGCACCTGCGCCATCGCCCAGCACAGGCGCGGCAGCATGCCAGGCCAGCGACAGCCCCGCCAGGCCCATCACCATGCATACCAGCCGGGCGCCAGGTGCTTCAGGGGCGAACGAACCGTGCTCATGGCCGCGTGCTCGTCACTTGAGGTGGGCCCCGAGGGCATCCAAGACTTCGACCGTCACCGGGATCGCTGGGCTGACGCTTTGCGTGACGGTGCAATAGGCTTCGAAGGTGGCGAGCACGCGTTCCAGGTGTTCGAGGCGGGCGGCAGGAACGCCCAAAGTCAGCCGGACGGTCATGGCCAGCACGCGCATGCGGCCTTCGGCATTGCGCCCGACGTCTGCGTGCACGCTGCAGGACAGGGGCTCCGGTGCCTGCTTGAACTTGCGCAGTGCGAACAGCAGTGAGGCGCTGAGGCAGTTGCCCACCGCGGCAGCAAGCAGCTGAACGGGCGAAGGACCGCCGCCCTGGCCCAGCGGTGGCGGTTCGTCGGCGCGCAGTGCAGGGCCCGGCGTGCCGAAGCCGACGTCGAACTGGTAGTCCTGCACTTGTGTCAGGCAGACGCTCGGGGTGGATTCGCTCATGGCGGTGTCTCCTCGGGGGTGGGGTGTCGAGCGTTCAAAGCGGCAGCGCGAGAATCGGTTGGCGATGGAGCGAGGGTGGGTCTTCCTCTGTGTTTGGTACAGAAGAAGCGATCGGCACGGCCGCGTCGTAGCCGCCGGTCGAGGCACCGGCCCTCGCGAGTTGCGGCTGCGGTTCGGAACGGGGAAGGTCCATGGCTCGAGCCCTGACTCCAAGGCAGCAGGAGCACGACACCACTCGGCCGTTTGCACCTACGCCATGCCCTGTATCTGCGAATCTCATGCCAGCGGTGTGAGCGGCTCCGACCCAACGCATGGCGTCTGGCTGATGCGAATTCCTTCCTCGGAAGACAGGGAAGCCTGACGCAAGTCGGTGCCATTGCAGGCGCTGCTGCCGACAAGTCAATCACTGCCGAACGCTGCCAAGAGCACCGCCAAGTGCCCTTGACTGGCAGCGTCGCGACGCGCTTTGGCAGTCACGGCCACGCTCGACTTCGCATTGGGAGCAGACCGCCACAACGCGAACTCACCTGCTGGGCGCGCAAGCATCGCCGCTTTGCCGACGGCATGGGGGGGCGGTGGCACGGAACTTGGAGAGAGGGAGCCCATGAACCGCGATGACAGTCGACTGCTGCGCCACCTCACCACTGCCGTGGCGGTGAAGCTGGCCGTGCTCGCCGTGCTGTGGTGGACCTTTGTTCGCGACAGCTCGGTCGATGCCGGCAGCGAGCAGACGGCTGCGCATCTCGTGGCACCAACAACCCCTTCGGCCACCCGGCAGCCGAACTCACCGACAACAAGACAGGAGCATCCCCAGTGATTTCCGAGCAACTCGTCGACTTGTCGCGGCTGCAGTTCGCGGCCACGGCGATGTACCACTTCCTCTTCGTGCCTCTCACCCTTGGCATGGTCTGGCTGCTGGTGATCATGGAGAGCGTCTACGTGATGACGGGCAACGTCATCTGGAAGGACATGACCCGCTTCTGGGGCAAGCTCTTCGGCATCAACTTCGCGCTGGGCGTCACTACCGGCATCACGCTGGAGTTCCAGTTCGGCACGAACTGGGCCTACTACTCGCACTACGTGGGCGACATCTTCGGCGCCCCGCTGGCCATCGAAGGGCTGATGGCCTTCTTCCTCGAGTCGACCTTCATCGGCCTGTTCTTCTTCGGCTGGGATCGCCTGCGCAAGACGCAGCACCTGATGGTCACGCTGCTGATGGCCATCGGCACCAACCTCAGCGCCCTGTGGATCCTGATCGCCAATGGCTGGATGCAGAACCCCGTCGGCGCCGAGTTCAGCTACCAGACCATGCGCATGGAGATGACGGACTTCTGGGCCGTCGTCTTCAACCCAGATGCCCAGGCCAAGTTCGTGCACACGGTGTCGGCCGGCTACGTGACCGGGGCCATGTTCGTGCTGTCGGTCTCCAGTTGGTATCTGCTGCGGGGCCGCGACGTCGAGTTCGCCAAGCGCAGCTTCCGCGTGGCCGCGGCCTTCGGCCTGGCCTCGACGCTGAGCGTGATCGTGCTGGGTGACGAGTCCGGCTACACGGTGGGCGAGGCCCAGCAGACCAAGATGGCGGCCATCGAAGCGATGTGGGAGACCGAGCCTGCGCCGGCGAGCTTCAATGTGGTGGCTTGGCCCAACGAGGCAGCGCAGAAGAACGACTGGGCGATCGAGGTGCCGTGGGTGATGGGGCTGATCGGCACCCGCAGCATCAGCAAGGAGATTCCCGGCATCCGCGAGATCAAGGCGCGCAACCGTCAACGCATTGAAGGCGGCATCGTGGCGGTGACCGCGCTGGAAGCCCTGCGCAAGCACCGCGATGACGTCGCGGCCAAGGAGACCTTCGAGCGGCACAAGGCCGACCTCGGCTTCGGTCTGCTGCTGAAGAAGTACGTGGTTGACGTCAGGACAGCCACGCCGGACATCATCGACCGGGCGGTCAACGACACCGTGCCGCGGGTGGCGCCGATGTTCTGGAGCTTCCGCCTGATGGTGGCGCTGGGCATGGCCATGCTGCTGCTCTTCGGTCTGGCCTTCTGGAGCACGCTGAAGGGCGCCTGCACCGGCAAGCCCTGGCTGCTGAAGTGGGCTGTGTGGATGCTGCCGGCGCCCTGGCTGGCCTGCGAACTGGGTTGGGTGGTGGCGGAGTACGGCCGCCAGCCCTGGACGATCTATGGCGTGCTGCCCACGCACCTGAGCGTGTCGACGCTGAGCGTGAACAGCCTTTATGGCTCGCTGGCCGGCTTCGTCGGCTTCTACACGGTGTTGCTGATCGTCGAGGTCTACCTCATGCAGAAGTTCGCGCGTCAGGGTCCGGGCAGCCTCGGCACCGGCCGCTACCAGTTCGAGCCGGCTCACGCCTGAAGGAACCGCGATGCTTGACTATCCAACCCTCAAGGTGATCTGGTGGCTGCTCGTCGGCGTGCTGCTGGTCGGCTTCGCCATCATGGACGGCCACGACATGGGCGTGGGCACGCTGCTGCCCTTCGTCGGTCGCGGCGATGAAGAACGCCGCGTCGTCATCAACACCGTCGGCCCGCACTGGGACGGAAACCAGGTCTGGTTCATCACCGGTGGCGGCGCCATCTTTGCAGCCTGGCCGCTGGTCTATGCCACCGCGTTCAGCGGCTTCTACTGGGCCATGCTGGCGGTGCTGTGGGCGCTGTTCTTCCGCCCTGTGGGCTTCGACTACCGCAGCAAGATCCACAACGCCACGTGGCGCAGCACCTGGGACTGGGGCCTGTTCATCGGCGGCGCGGTGCCGCCATTGATCTTCGGCGTGGCCTTCGGCAACCTGCTGCAGGGCGTGCCCTTCGGTTTCGACGACTACCTCGTCAGCACCTACGCCGGCAGCTTCTGGCAGTTGCTCAACCCATTCGCGCTGCTGGCCGGTGTGGTGAGCAGCGCGATGATCACGATGCACGGCGGCATGTACCTCGCGCACCGCACCGAGGGCGAGATCCAGCGGCGCGCGGCGCGGGGCGCTGTCGGCGCTGCCCTGCTGATGGCATTGGCCTTCGTGGCTGCAGGGGTGTGGCTGCGCATCGGCGACATCCAGGGCTTCGTCATCACGTCGGTGCTGGACCCGGCCGCCATGCCCGACCCCTTGGCCAAGACGGTGGTGCGCAGCGCTGACGGCTGGTGGCTCAACTATGCCCGGCAGCCCTTGATCTGGTTGCTGCCGGCCATGGGTATCGCAGGTGCGTTGCTGGCAGCCGGGCTCGTGACGTTGCGCCGGACGCTGGCTGCCTTTGTGGCTTCAGCACTGGCCATCGTCGGTGTGGTGGGCACGGCTGGCGCCGCCATGTTCCCGTTCATCATGCCCTCGTCGAGCATGCCCAACGCGAGCCTGACGGTGTGGGACAGCGTGTCCAGCCCCATGACGCTAGGCCTGATGTTGGCTGCCACGCTGGTCTTCATGCCGCTGATCGTGCTCTACACGTCATGGGCCTACCGGGTGATGCGCGGCAAGGTCACCGTGGCCCACATCCGCGCGAATGAACACAACGCGTACTGATGCCACTTTCTCGGCCGTGGCCAGGAGCCGAACCATGAACCCGACACTCCCCCTTGCATGCCCGGGCGCCCGCGCATCGGTTGACGCAACTCCGCACGATCCTGACAAGCGGCAGTGGCTCATTGCCACCGGTGCGGCTGGCGGTGTCGCAGCCCTGGCCACAGCCGTTCCCTTTGTCCCCACCTTCGCGCCCAGTGAGCGGGCCAAAGCCGCGGGCGGTCCGGTGGAGGTGGACTTGTCCGACATGGCCACCGGAGGCAGCAAGACCGTGGAATGGCGTGGCAAGCCCGTCTGGGTCGTGAAGCGTACGCCCGCCATGCTGGCAGCCCTGCAGGGCCACGATGCCCAGCTCGTGGATCCGCAGTCCCAGAAGGACCAGCAAGCCGCCTATGCGCGCAACGAAGCGCGTGCGGTCGGCGCCGCGAATCCCAGTCTCCCTGATGACTGGCCCGGTGGCGTCTTCTGTCCTTGCCACGGCTCAACCTTCGGTGGAGCAGGGCGTGTCTTCAAGAACAAGCCGGCGCCAGCGAACCTCGAAGTTCCGCCTTATCGCTACGCGAGCGACTCGCGCATCCTCATCGGCGAAGACGCCGCCTGAAAGGGACATGTCATGTGGTACTTCGCCTGGGTCCTCGGTGTCGGCTTCGCGGTGCTGCTGGCCATCATGAACGCGATGTGGGGTGAGAACGAGGCTGCGCGCGCAGCCGCTGGAAGGCACGCCCTGGGTGACACGGATCTGCCGTGAGTCGTTCGCTGTCAGACCACCGTGACGCAGCACCCGATGGGGCGTCCATGCATCTGCCCAGCCTGGCGGTCGGGCTGACGATCATGGTCGGCGGTACGGTGTATCCGCTGATGATGGCCAAGGCGTCGGGTCATGCCGACCACGGCTTGGCTACGCTGCTGTTCTGGGCCATGAGTGCCGGATTCATTCGTGGTGTGGGGTTCGTCCCGCACCACAGGACCTGGCGGTGGATCTTTTCTGGCTGGGCTTGCGCTGTAGCGCTGGCAGCGGCCGCTGTGGCTCGATGGGCGGCATGAGTGCCGACCGAAGGCACGCAAACCATGTTCAAACTGTTGCACGAGGGGGCCAGCGGCGCCATGGGCTACCTGCTGGCTGACGACGACACGGCAGAAGCCGTTGTCATCGCATCCGTTGGTCACCTAAAGATGGCGATCTGTGACACAGACTTCACCTGAGTCCACCAGCCGTAGAGAGCCAGGCGCAGCAGTCGCAACCACATGCGGGAGACCCATCTGTAAATTGACAT